>JAEWFU010000176.1 GCA_023388675.1 Pseudomonadota bacterium
CCTGGCCGACGTTGAAGTCGCCGTCGGTCGCCAGCATCACGCGGTTGACGCCGCCCTCCACGAAGGAGCTTTCCGCGAGCCTGTATGCCTCGCGGATGCCCGCCTCGCCGGCCGTGCTGCCGCCAGCCTCGAGCCGATCGAGCGCCGACAGGATCGCCGCCTTGTCCGACGCCTTGGTCGGCTCCAGCACCGTGCCGGCGCTGCCCGCATAGGTGACGATGGACACCGTGTCTTCGGGGTTCAGCCGGTCGACGAGCATCCGGAAGGAGTTCTTGAGCAGCGGCAGCTTGTCGGGCTCTTCCATCGACCCGGACGTGTCGATCAGGAAAACGAGGTTGGAGCGCGGCTTCTGCGCCTGCTCGATCTCATAGCCCTTGATGGCGACATGCATGAGCTGCGTGTTCTCGTTCCAGGGCGTCGGCATGACGGTGACGGTCGAGTTGAACGGAACGTCGGCACTGTCTGGCCCGGCCCAGTCATAGGGGAAATAGTTGATCATCTCCTCGACCCGCACGGTTTCCGGGTCGGGCAGCACACCCTCCTTCAGTGAGCGGCGCACGAAGGCGTAGGAGGCCGTATCGACGTCGATAGAGAAAGTGGAAACGGGGCTTTCCTGCACCGCGCGCACCGGATTGCTGTCGAAGGTCTCGACGCGATCGCGGTTCTCGGCAGGCACCGGATAGGGTTCGGGAGCGATCATCTGCGGCGCAGCGGACGGCATCGTCAATGCGCGCGGCTCGGCAGCCTTCTGGCGTGTCAGCGTCATGCGGGACGGAGCGACGCTGTCGGCAGCGGGCGGAGCAGGCGCAATGGCGACCTCGGCGGCCATATCCTGATCCGCCATCCGGTCCGCAGACTGCGCGGCAGCCTCCGATTCCACCCGCGCCGGCGCTCCGCTCTCCGCTGACTGGCGTTCCGGCGCGCCGTTCTCGACCGCCGCCGGCTCCTGCGGGGCCGCAGGGCGATGCTCGTCAAGCAACTGCCACGTGACGATGCCCGCCACAGGTAGAGCGACGAGGCCGGCAAAGGCCGGATTTGCGATAAGCTTCTTGCGCATGCTCTCTCTCCAGAACCTGATTGTTCCGGCAGTGAGACGTGCGCCGACGCCCGATCCTTGGGCGGATGCGGAAGTTTCTTTCCCGGCCTCGTCATAGGCGCGCAATGCGGCATCGAGCCCGCGTGCCTTGGCCTCGTCACCCGGCGCCGGCGCCTTCGCGTCGCACAGCAGGTCGAGTTCGTCGAATTCGTTCTTCGCCATGATCAGACTTCCCCGGCCGACATGATGCGCTTCAGCCGTTTCTTCGCTTCATGGATGTGCCACGAGACCGTCGTCTCCGAGCAGCCGAGCAGGTCGGCCGCCTCGGCGTGGCTCAGCGCCTCGCCGTAGACCAGCGTCACAGCCTCCTGCTGTTTCGGCGGCAGGTCGCGCACCGCCTGCCACAGGGCCTCGGCCGGATCATCCGTCTCGCATGCCGCCTCGCCCTCGATGAGCGCATGAACGCCATAGGCCTGTCGCCGTGCTGCCTCGCGCGCCGCACTCCGCCCCCGGTCGCGCACCGCGTTGACGACGATCGCGTAGAGCCAGGTCGTGAACGCGCTGCCGCCGCGATAGGTACGGATCGCGCGGCCGAGCCGGGCGCAGACGTCCTGCGCGATGTCTTCCGCATCGGCGCGATGCCCCGTCATCCGGTAGGCGACACGGAAGACGAAGGCATAATGCCGCTCGACCAGCCGCGCGAACGACGGCCGGTCGCCGACCGCAGCCAAGCGTGCCAGTTCGCCGTCGGAAACGTCCTCTTCGTCCATCGTCAGCGCCATCATCGCCCGTAGGACGTCTCAATTCCGCCGATCCTTGGGCAGGGCAAGAAAAAAATGGCTATAGCCCGGCAAACGCCTTCTGGTGAAACGCCTGCACCCCCGCCGGATAGCGCCAGGCGGTGCCGACCGGGCAGGCGTTGCGGGCAAGGCAACCCGCGCTCCGGCAGGCGCGCCCGGTGCGGCCCCTCACATGCGAAACACAGCCGGCATAGTCGAAGCCGCCCGGCGAAAAGGCTTCGACCGTACATGCATTCAGGCAGGGTTTTCCGTCACATAGGTCGCAACGATGAATCGGTTTCTCAGGTGCGGGAAACGTTAGCTCGCGGTCGAACAGCAATGCGCCGCGATAGGCGTGCCAGAGGCCATAGACCGGATGCATGAGAAGGCCCAGCGGCGACGGCCTCAGCCCTTCCGAACGCATCGCCCATTGCTGGAACGGCGCGAAAGGCCTGTCGTTGGGCATGAGGACGCGCGCGCCGGCTTCCTGCGCCGCCTCGCCGATCACCAGCCGCGACCATGTGTCGAGCGGATTTGGGAGGTTTGCAGGCTGCGTCTCGCGCCATGGCGAAAAGTGTTTCCAGTATCCCGCACCCGCATTGCCGACCAGAAGAACCGAGCGCGCGGGAGCGCCGGAAGGGCCGGCCGGCCGCTCCTCTTCGGGCGCGAAGGAAAAGCCGCCGCGCAGGACGAGGCCATGCCGGGAGAGAAACTGTGCCGCAGCAGCCATTGTATCGGCAGCCGCAGACATCTAGCAGATGACCCGCTGGAAAGGCGCGCATTCCGTCACGCCCCCCTCTGTCCTGCCGGACATCTCCCCCACAAGGGGGGAGATCGGCAGCTTCGAGCTCACCGCGCCCTCTGCGACGCCGGCGATTGGTGATAGCCGAGCGGCCGGCCAATCTCCCTCCTTGTGGGGGAGATGTCCGGCAGGACAGAGGGGGGCAACGTAGAGCATCAACCCAGCCCGCACATCATCCCCCGTCCGGCCCGCGAATGGCGCTGCGCCAGACTTCCTTGTGGATGATGTCGGCCACTTTAGCCCGGCCTGACGCGGGCTCCCTTCAAGTGAAGGCGTCGGGCATCGCTTCCTTCTTCTGCGAAACGAAATCGCGCAGGCCATCGGCGATGCCGGGATCGAGATAGGGTGCCTCGTATGTCTCCAGCCATCGGCGGGCGAGCTCGTTGGCGCGCTGCGGCGCGGTTTTCTCGCCTTCGGCCTGCCACTGCTCGAACGAATTGTTGTCGGCGACCGAGGAGCGGTAGAAGGCGGTTTGGAAATTCGCCTGCGTATGCGAGCAGCCGAGATAGTGGCTGCCGGGCCCGACCTCGCGGATCGCATCCATCGCCTGGCCGTTTTCCGACAGGTCGACGCCGGCCGCGAGCTTCTGCGCCATGCCGAGCTGGTCGACATCCATCATGAACTTCTCGTAGCAGGAGGCGAGCCCGCCTTCGAGCCAGCCGGCCGCGTGCAGCACGAAGTTGGTGCCGGCCAGCAGCGTCGAGTTAAGCGTGTTGGCGCTCTCGTAGGCCGCCTGCGCATCCGGGATCTTCGAGGCGCAGAGCGAGCCGCCGGTGCGGAACGGCAGGCCGAGCCTGCGCGCGAGCTGCGCCGCGCCATATGAAACGAGCGACGGTTCCGGCGTGCCGAAGGTCGGCGCGCCCGACTGCATCGAGATCGACGAGGCGAAGGTACCGAACAGCACCGGCGCGCCGGGGCGCACGAGCTGCGTGAAGGCGGCACCCGCCAGCACTTCGGCCAGAACCTGCGTCAGCGTGCCCGCCACCGTCACGGGGCTCATCGCGCC
>JAEWFU010000010.1 GCA_023388675.1 Pseudomonadota bacterium
CCGACCTTGCCCTTGGCCTTCTGCTGGTCCCACGACCAGGCATCGGGCTCGGACTTGAACAGCCAGTAAGCCATCACTTCGCCTCCGGAGCCTTGAACACCCAGTTCCACGGCAGGATCTCGACGCTTTCGAACAGCCCGGCCTTGGCATAGGGGTCGCCCGCCGCGATCTGCTCGGCGCTGGCGCGATCCTCCGCCTCGACAGCAACCAGGCTGCCGATCGGCTTGCCGTCATCCCCGAGAAACGGGCCGGCGAACTTGAGTGTGCCCTCGCGATCCAGCGCCATCAGATAGTCGACATGCGCCGGGCGATTGGCCAGCCGCACGTCGAGCTGGCCGGGTTTGTCCTTGCAGATGAGAGTAAAGATCATCGGTGGTCTCCGTTGCCTTGCCGTTGTTCCTGTTCGCTCTTGAGCGGCCGCGCCAGGAGTGCTGCGACGGCTTCCGCGATGCTGGCCTCGCCGCGAAGGATGCGGTCGACAGCCTCGATTATCGGTGCGTCCACGCCCTTCTCGCGCGCGATCCGCGCCGCGATGCCGGCAGTCGAGGCACCTTCGGCGAGCGGCCGGCCTTCCAGGCTTTCGCCACGCCCGAGCGCCAAGCCGTAGGAGAAGTTGCGGGACTGCGGCGATCCGCAGGTGAGGATGAGGTCGCCAAGGCCCGAAAGGCCCATCAGGGTCTCTGCCTCGGCCCCGAAAGCCGCGCCGACGCGGCGCAATTCAACGAACCCGCGCGTCACCATCGCTGCCTGCGCACTGGCACCGAGGCCTGCGCCCGATACCGCGCCGGCGGCAATCGCCAGCACGTTCTTCAGTGCCCCGCCCACTTCGACGCCGATGAGGTCCCCGCTCGAATAGCAGCGGAAGGCGGGGGCGGAAAGCAGCAGCGCCAGCGATGAGGCAAGCTGTGCGTCGGCAGCGGCGACAGTCACCGCGGTCGGCAGGCCGCGCGCAACGTCGGTCGCGAAGCTCGGTCCCGAAAGGGCAGCGATCGGCGTCTGCGACAGCAGCTCGGCGGCGATCTGCGACAGAAGCAGGCCGCTCTCCCGCTCGATGCCTTTCGCGCAGAGCACGAGCGGCACGCCGCGCGGCAAGCGACCGGAAAGCGAGGCGAGCAGTCCGCGCATGGCCTGCGCGGGCACGACTGCGAGCACGCAATCGGCGCCGTCGATTGCCTCATCAAGGCTTACGGTCGCTTCTATCCCAGGCTCAAGCACGATCCCCGGCAGATAGCGCGGGTTTTCGCGTCGCGCGTTGAGCCAAACGACGATCTCCGAATCACGCGCCCACAAGGCGGTCGCGTTGCCGGTCCGCACCATCGTCGCGGCCAGCGCCGTGCCCCATGCCCCGCCGCCGAGCACGGCGATCTTCTGCGGCGCGCTCATGCCTTGGCTCCGCGCTTGCCCGAGCCGATGATCGGCGCGGCGCTGGCATCCAGCGGCCAGCGCGAACGCGGCGCGAAGCCCATCGCGTCGTCTTCGTGCAATCCAGCCCGCATCCTCTCGATTCCTGCCCAAGCGACCATGGCGGCGTTGTCGGTGCACAGATGCAGCGGCGGCGCGACGAGATTCATGCCGTGCCGCTCGCAAAGCTCGTCCAGCGCGAGGCGGATCGCCTTGTTGGCCGCGACGCCGCCGGCGACCACCAGCGCCGGTCGCACGAGATCCGGAAAGGTCTCGCGGAAACGTGCCAGGCTGCGCCCGACACGCTCCTCCAGCGTCTCGGTAATCGCAAGCTGGAACGCCGCGCAAATGTCGGCGACGTCCTGCTCGGACAGCGGCGCAATAGCATTCGCCGCCTGCCGCACGGCCGTCTTGAGACCGGAGAAGGAGAAATCGAGCCGCGCTTCGCCCTTCAGCGGCCTCGGAAAGGAAAAGCGCTTGGGGTCGCCTCTTTCCGCCTGCTTTTCAACGTTCGGGCCACCCGGATAGGGAAGGCCCAGCAGCTTTGCGGTCTTGTCGAAGGCCTCGCCCAACGCGTCGTCGATCGTCGACGCCCAGCGCTCGTAGTCGCCGACGCCGCGCACCAGCACGACCTGAGTATGGCCGCCGGAGACCAGCAGCAGCAGGTAGGGAAAATCGAGCCCGTCGGTGAGCCGCGCGGTCAGCGCGTGGCCTTCGAGGTGATTGACCGGCAGCAGGGGCTTGCCTGCAGCAGCCGCCACCGCCTTGGCCGTCATCAAACCCACGATCAGCCCGCCGATTAGCCCGGGTCCGGCCGTCGCCGCTATGCCATCGACGGCGCCCAGGGGGACCCCTGCCTCCTCGAGCGCCGCCTCGATCACGCCGTCCAGCGTCTCGACATGCGCGCGCGCCGCGATCTCCGGCACGACGCCGCCGAACGCGGCGTGATCCTCGATCTGGCTCAGAACCACATTGGAGAGGATGCGAGACACGCCGTCGTCGCCGAGCTCGACCACCGAGGCGGCCGTCTCGTCGCAACTGGTTTCGATGCCGAGCATGCGGATCATTGCTGTGGTGGTCATTCCTCGATAGGAGTTGGCCGGCACTATCACGGACGAAGCGGCACATGCAAACGGATGTCTTGAAGATCGGAACGCGCGGCAGCGCCCTTGCGCTGGCGCAGGCGCACGAAACCCGCACCCGGCTGATGGCGGCTCACGCCCTGCCCCAGGAAGCCTTCGAGATCGTCGTCATATCCACCACTGGCGACCGCATTCAGGACCGGCCGCTTTCGGAAGCTGGCGGCAAGGGCCTCTTCACCAAGGAAATCGAGGAAGCGCTGCTCGACGGCCGTATCGATATCGCCGTCCATTCTTCCAAGGACATGCCCACCGCGCTGCCGGAAGGGCTGGAGCTGTCCGCCTTTCTCGAGCGCGAGGATGTGCGCGATGCTTTCATCGGCCGCGCCGCCGCGAAGCTCGCCGACCTGCCGGAACGCGCGGTCGTCGGCTCCTCCTCTCTGCGCCGTCAGGCGCTGATCCGCAGGCTGCGGCCAGACATCGACGTGGTCATCTTTCGCGGCAACGTGCAGACGCGGCTGCGCAAGCTCGACGAGGGGCAGGTGGCCGGCACGCTGCTGGCCAATGCCGGGCTGCGCCGGCTCGATCTGGCGGACATCATCACGGAGTTGCTGCCGGCCGAGACCTTTCCGCCCGCCCCCGGCCAGGGCGCGATCTGCATCGAGAGCCGGATCGGCGATGCCCGCATCGAGGCCATGCTTGCCCCCATCAACCACGTGCCGACCGCCCAGGCGCTCGCCTGCGAGCGCGCCTTTCTCGCCGCACTCGACGGCTCGTGCCGCACGCCGATCGCAGGCTACGCGCGGATCGATGGCGGGAACCTTTCCTTCAGCGGCATGATCCTGACCCCCGACGGACGCGAAGCGCACGAAGTCGAAGCCGCCGGACCGGCCACCGAGGCATCGAGGCTGGGCGCGGATGCAGGCCAACACGTACGCGCCAAAGCGGGCACGCGTTTCTTCGACGGCTGGTCGTGAAGAAGCGCGTTCTCGTCACGCGGCCGGAGCCCGGCGCGAGCGAGACGGCGGCGCGGCTCGAGGCGCTCGGTTTCGAGGCGGTCGTCCTGCCTCTGACCCGTATAGTCCCGATGGATACAGGACCGATGCCGGATCCACTTGGCGTCGACGCAGTTGCCGTGACCAGCGTGAACGCCCTGCGTCACGCGGCGCCGGCGATGATTGCGATCCTTTCGGGCAAACCGGTTTTCGCGGTCGGCGATGCAACCGCCGAAGCGGCCCTCCATTCTGGCTTTGCCGTTGTTTCATCCGCGTCCGGAACCGCCGTCGATCTCGTTGCGATGATTGCTGCGCGTATGCCCGCCGGTTCACGCATCCTTCATCTTGCCGGCAGGGACCGAACGGCTGGATTTGCAGAGGCGCTGCACGAACGGGCTTTCGATGTGACGACAATCGAGGTCTACAGCGCCGAAAAAGTCAGTTACCCTACTGACTTTTTGATAGAGACTTTTGCCGCAGGCCCTATATGGGGCACACTGGTCCTGTCGACGCGCGGCGCAGTCTTTCTGGGCGAGTTGGCGGTCGATCCAGAACTGGCGCATATCTTTGAAAGAACATGGTTTTTTTGCATTTCGAAGAAGGTTGCGGAGGTGCTTGCCCCGGCAGTCGGCGACCGTGTAAGCGTGAGCACAGAGCCGACTGAAGAGAGCGTGATGGCGCTTCTTTCGTCGCGCCTTTGAACTCCGCCGCATTCCAACCCTTTTCACTTTTCATGCATCCCTTTAGATCAGGACGGGTGGCGGCATCGCCTGCCCGAGCAGCGGCTGAAGGAAAGCAGGAATGGTCAAGACGCCTCGAACACGCCACTCAAAGACCAGCAAGGAGCCTGTGACCATCGACCTTGCTCCCGGTGAGGTCTCGCGCGCCAAGGCTGAAGCCGAAAAGGCCGATCCGGTGAAGCAGACCGAGACGCCGCAACAGACAAAGGCGGAAGCACCCAAACCCGAAGATATCAAACCGGCGGGTGCGGAATCCAGCCGCCCCGCCGCATCCGCCGCGGGCACGGCCGGCGCAAAACCGCAGCCCGAATCGACCGCCACAAGCAATCAGCAGAAGCCGGCGGCGGCAGCGGCGGGCAGCAGCCAGACCTTCGGCCGGATGAACAAGGAAACGGTACCGCCGACGGTAGCAGCCCCATCCGGCCGCGGCGGCGCGCTTGCAGCCGGCATTGCGGGTGGTCTGATTGCACTGGTGCTGGCAGGCGGGCTTCAGTTTGCGGGCCTATTGCCGGCGCCCGGCAATCGGGGCGAACAGCCTGCCGATCCCGCGCCGGCCATCGACGCGCTGGAACAGGAAATAGCTACACTCCGCAGCGAGATCGGCGCAGCGGGCACCCCCGATCCCGAACTCGGCGGCCGCGTATCGCAGGCCGAGGAGCGCGTCGCATCGCTTGCCTCTCAGATAGAAGCCTTGACCGGCGAGGTCGCAGGCATCGCGCATCAGTCAGGCGGCGAGACCGCAGCGGTCGATCTCTCACCGCTGGAGGAAAGGCTTTCCACGCTGGAAGGGACGGTAGGCACGCTCGGCGATGCTGCCCCCTCGCAGGCGGTCGACGACAGGCTGACGGCGCTTGGCGAGGAGATCGCGGCTGTGCGCGAGGCGCAGGCTGCGGCGGGCGCGCGGCTGGACACGCTGCAACAGTCCATCGGCGAACTGAGCGGCCGTGTCGACGAGGCTGCGGAAACGCCGGCCACCGCGGTCATCATCGCAGCATCCGCGCTCAAGGCCGCGATCGAGCGCGGCGTGCCCTTCACGGCCGAACTCGACACGCTGGCCGCGCTTGCCCCGGATGCGCCGCAGATCGCCGATCTGCGCGCACTGGCTGCCGACGGGGTGCCGACGCGCGCCCAGATCGCAGAGGAAGCGGATGCGGCCGCCAACGGGATGATTGCCGCGGCGCGGCCGGTCGATCCACAGGCCGGCGTCATCGACCGGCTGATGGGCAGCGCGATGAGCCTCGTCCAGGTGCGGCCGGTCGGCATGGTCGAGGGCGACGGCGTACCGGAGATCGTCGCCCGGCTCGATGCGGCGGTACAGGCAGGCGACTACGAGCGCGC
>JAEWFU010000215.1 GCA_023388675.1 Pseudomonadota bacterium
TGACCACCGGCGACGAAGGCGGGCTGGTGGACGTCCGGGTTCTGGTCAACGGCGAGATCGTTTCGGTGGAGCAGGCGATCGTGGGCCAGGAAATGTCGCTGGAGCTGATCGTCCCGAACGCCGGCAAGAACATCGTGGAACTGGTCATCGACACGGCGCCGGGCGAACTCACCGACACCAACAACCGTGCCATCGCCATGCTCGACGGCATCCGCGAAAACCTGCGCGTCCTGCTCGTCTCCGGCGAGCCGCATGCCGGCGAGCGCACCTGGCGGAACCTGCTCAAGTCCGACACTTCGGTCGACCTGATCCACTTCACCATCCTGCGTCCGCCGGAAAAACAGGACGGCACGCCGATCAACGAACTGTCGCTGATCGCCTTTCCGACGCGCGAGCTGTTCGTCGAGCGCATCAACGATTTCGACCTGATCATCTTCGACCGCTACCAGCACCGCGACGTGCTGCCGATCCTCTATTACGACTACATCGCCGAATATGTGGAAAATGGCGGCGCGCTGCTGATCGCAGCCGGCCCCGAATATGCCGGCAACCAGTCCATCGCGCGCACGCCGCTGATGTCGGCCCTGCCCGCAATGCCCACAGGCACCGTCGTCGAGCAGGGTTTCTATCCGCGCCTGACCGATACCGGCGAGCGTCACCCGGTGACGCGCGGGCTCGAAGGGTCCGCCGCCGAGCCGCCGCAATGGAGCCGCTGGTTCCGTCAGATCGACATCCAGTCCCCCGAGGGCGAGGTCGTCATGAACGGCGCCGACGACCGGCCGCTGCTGGTGCTCAACCGGCGCGGCGAAGGGCGCGTCGGCATGCTGTTGTCCGACCAGGGCTGGCTGTGGGCGCGCGGCTTCGAGGGCGGCGGCCCGCACGTATCGCTCTACCGGCGCATGGCGCACTGGCTGATGAAGGAGCCGGAGCTGGAGGAAGAGCGCCTCACCGCCTCAGGCCGGGGCATGACGCTCGACATCGCCCGCCAGACCATGAGCGACGATCCGGGACCCGCGACGGTCGTCTCGCCGTCCGGTCAGTCGATCGACGTCACCCTTGAGCCGTCGACGCCGGGTCAGTTCACCGGCAGCGTCGAGACGGATGAGATTGGCCTCTACCAGATCGGCAATGGCGATCTGACGACGCTTGCCCATGTCGGCCCGGTCAACGCGCCCGAGTTCCAGGATACGGTGTCGACGACCGAGGTGCTGCGGCCCGCTGCGGAAGCCTCGGGCGGCAGCGTGCGACGTCTGGCGGCAACGCTTGCCGGCGGCGTATCCGTACCCAACGTCGTGCCGGTTCGCGCGGGCGGCGAGGCATCCGGCCGCGACTGGATCGGCCTGCGCACCACCAATGACAGCGTGTTGCGCTCGGTCAGCCGCGTGCCGCTGTTCGCTGGCTTCTTCGGCCTTGGCCTGCTGCTGATGGCGCTGGGCGCGATGTGGTATCGCGAAGGGCGGTAATGCCCGCGCGACTGCAAGTGAACCTCACGCAATCACTGAAAGGCGTCGAAAATGCCAAAGGCAATCGACCGATCTTCTGTGAGGTTCTCGGCAATCTTCAACAGGTATTCATCGACACGGCCAAACTCGGTACGGTCCATAAGCAGTTCGACGTCTTCCACTTGAACTGTCACCAACCCCGCTTTCCGTAATTCTAGATCGGCAGACAAGCGAAATTCGTTCTCGCTTTCTGCAAGACCCAAAACTTGCACGAACGCGCCACTATGCCCCTGCAGCGAATTTCGGTTGACGGCTTTGACCTCCCAAAGTCCTATCCAACGCAAGCTCATCTGCTTCCTCATAGCCTGTGGGATGTCCGGTCGCATGAACCACCTCGCCCGCAAAGCCGGCCAGCGAGCGCGGCTCGAGTTCCGCTGCAAGCAACCGCTTCGGATCGACCGGGCGCGGCATGGTGAGTTGACCGTTCGGAACCACCAGTCCGAAACCGAGCGGTGCGTAATAGGGCGCATCGCCGACGAGGATGACGAGGCTCCAGCCATCCTTGCGCGCCGCATCCAGCGCGAACGCGACCAGCTTCCTGCCGATGCCGAGATTCTTGTAGGCCGGCCGCACGGCCAGCGGACCGAGCAGCAGTGCCGTAGCGCCGCCGGCCGCGATGGGCGTCATGCGCACCGATGCTACGACCTTGCCGTCCACGAGCCCGACGAAGGAAAGGTCGCGACGGTGCGGCCCGCCCTCGCGGATCTTGTAGGCGGCGCGCGCGAAGCGACCCGGCCCGAAGGCTTCCGCGTTGATGTCTTCGATTTCGGGGTCGTGCGCAGCAAGTTCCTGCGCGTAGGCGACGTCAAGGCTCATGGTCGTATCCGGTTTGCAAGCGTGAGAACGGTTGATGCGGCAAGCGCCGCCAACGCCCCTGCGGGCGTTCAGCCAATTCGTCGTCGCTCGAAACGGATCGTGGTCACGGCAGTCTCCTCCGCCCGGATCGTCCGGACGAAATCCCCGCTATCATCAAAAACGGCGGTCCGCAATCCGAGATTCTCAAGGTTGGTGACGAACTGTTCATCGCCCGGCGCATTTCCCGCATGCGGGCGCCTGCCTAGATTGAAAGGAACACAGCAAGGAGCAATGCAATGGGACGTCTCGTCGACGGCATCTGGAAAGACGAATGGTACGACACGGGCAGCGACGGCAAGTTCAAGCGCTCCGAGTCCCAGTTCCGTGACTGGATCACGGTCGACGGCAAGCCGGCGGAAGGCCGCGAGCGCGGCTTCAAGGCAGAACCCGGCCGCTATCACCTCTACGTTTCCTATGCCTGCCCCTGGGCGCATCGCACGCTAATCTACCGCAAGCTGAAGAAGCTCGAGGACGTCATCTCCGTCGACGTCGTCCACCATTTCATGGCCGAGAACGGCTGGACCTTCGTGGAGGAAGACGGCGCCACCGGCGACACGCTCTACGGCAGCGAGTTCCTGCACCAGATCTACACCCGGGCCGACCCGACCTATTCCGGCCGCGTGACGGTGCCGGTTCTTTGGGACAAACAGGAGCAGACCATCGTTTCCAACGAGTCTTCCGAGATCATCCGCATGCTCAATTCAGCCTTCGACGCGTGGGGCGACGCGTCGGTCGATCTCTCGCCGGCACATCTGCGGCGGGAGATCGACGCAGTCAACGACCGCGTCTATCCGGCGATCAACAACGGCGTCTACCGCACCGGCTTCGCCACCACGCAGGGCGCGTACGAAGAAGCCTTCGACGAGCTGTTCGACGCCCTCGACGACATGGAGCAGCGTCTCGCGCGCAGCCGTTATCTGGTCGGTGACACCCCGACCGAAGCGGACTGGCGGCTGTTCACGACATTGATCCGCTTCGACGCGGTGTATTATTCGCACTTCAAGTGCAACCTGCGCCAGATCCGCGATTATCCGAACCTGTCGAACTATCTGCGCGATCTCTATCAGGTGCCGGGCATCTCAAGCACGGTCAACATGCTGCACATCAAGGCGCATTATTACGCGAGCCATGAAACGGTGAACCCGACGCGCATCGTGCCCAAGGGGCCGGAACTCGACTTCTCCGCACCGCACGACCGCAACCGGTTCAGGAAAGCAGCGTAAGGCGGTAAAGGCCTGCCAAACCCGAGCGCGTTCGCGCCGCCCCTCACCTGCCTGCCGGCATCCTCTCCCCGTTAACGGGGAGAAGAAATCTGTCTTCGACGCTGCCGCCTACCCGTCTCCCTGTTTACCGGGAGAAGGTGGCCCGAAGGGCCGGATGAGGGGCGGCGCAAACGGCAAAGGCCAGGTCCCCACCTCACCACTCGGCCGAAGGTTCCTCGCCGCCAAACAGCTCTGCAATGCGCCGGCGTGTCGCCGGCGTCGTTTCCTCCGGCAACGCATCGAGCGGGAAGAAACCCGCTTCGGCCACCTCGGCATCCGGCTTTTTCGGCGCCGTCTGCCGATAGTCTGTGATGAGATAGACCGCGACATGGTCGCGCCGGCTCGACTGGCGATTGAAGTGCAGCGACGTCAGTGCCGGCATCGACAGCAACTCGACATTGGCCTCTTCCATCAACTCGCGTTCCAGCGATTCAAGCGCTGTCTCTCCGGCCTCGACGCCGCCGCCGGGAAAATGCCAGCCCGGCACATAAGTATGGCGCACGAGAAAAACAGCTTTCCTGTCGGTGTCCAAGATCACCCCCCGCACGCCGAGCGTCATCGGTCGCCGCAGCAGGAACCACGTGTGAAAAAGCCGCCCCCGCAGGCGCGCCCATACGCGCTGGCGCATGAAGGCCGGTTCGTCGCCGCTCACCGGCAACCTCCCCGCTGGGCGGGCGCGAACTGCGGCATCCCGGCGCGGTGCGGCCGGTTCCCGCCGAAATGCGGTTCCCACCCTTTGTGCTCATGCTCTAAAGGATAGGGATGTTCAGGCTTGCACATCTTTCCGACATCCATCTCGGCCCCCTGCCCGACCTAGCCTATCGCGACCTCGTGTCCAAGCGGATAACGGGCTACATCAACTGGCGTCGGCATCGCCGCTCCAACCTGCATGAAGGCATCATCGATGCCATCGTCGCGGACCTCCAGGATGCGCGGCCCGACCATATCGCCGTCTCGGGTGACCTGATGAACCTCGCCCTGAGCGGCGAGATCGAGCTTTCCCGCCTCTGGCTCGAAGCGCTCGGCGCGCCCGACGAAGTTTCGGTGGTGCCCGGCAACCACGACGCCTACGTGCCCGGCGCGCTCGACAAGGCCTGCGCGGCCTGGGCTCCGTGGATGCATGGCGACGGCATGGAAGAACCGGCCCGGCGCGGCTCCTTCCCGTTCATGCGCGTGCGCGGCCCGATCGCGCTGATCGGGGTCTCGTCGGCACGGGCCACCGCGCCGTTCATGGCAAGCGGTTTCTTCGGTGACGGCCAAGCGGAACGGCTCGGCCGGCTGCTCGACGAAGCCGATGCACAAGCCCTGTGCCGTGTCGTCGTTATCCACCACCCGCCGGTGCGCGGCGCCGACCCGGCGCACAAGCGCCTGCTCGGCATCGGCCGCTTCCAGAAGGTGATGCGCAGGCACGGGGCGGAGCTCGTGCTGCACGGCCATACGCACCTGCCGACGACGCACCGCATCGAAGGGCGCGACCGCGACATTCCTGTCGTGGGCGTTGCCGCAGCCGGACAGGCGCCCAGGGGCAAGCGGCCGCCCGGGCAATACAATCTGTTCGAGATCGGGGGGGAAGCACGTGCATGGCGTATCGCGCTGACCCGGCGCGGTCTTTTGGACGATGGCTCGAAGGTCGAGACGATCACAACCGAACTGCTGGCCGGGTGACGCCTCTCCTGCCCTCACACTCAGAACGAGCGGCCGAACATGTCGGCGATCTGGGGCCAGGACAGCATCAGAATGACAGCCACGCCGACCAGCCCGCCGAGCAGGATGATGCCGAGGCCGCGCAGGACGGATGAGCCCTTCTTTTCCTTCCCATCGTCCTGAGACGCATAAAGGCGCGGGTCGAACGGGGTCACCTCGCCTTCCAGCATCCGCCGTCGCTCGATGACCCGTTCGGCGATATAGCGCGTCACCTGATCGGCAACCTGCTTCATATCGCTCGACTCGGCGAGCACGACGCGTCCCAGCCGCGTATCCAGCAGGAAGCGATAGGTCCGGCGATCCCGCCCCATCGTCACATGGGCGACGGAATCGATCCACAGGCGTGGCTGGGTGCCGGCGGAGATGGCGAAGTCGAAGCGTTCGTCATCGTCGTCCACATCGGCGAAAACGGGTTTCAGATCTTCGGCCAGCAGCTCCAGCCGCGTGAGCTGCGCCTCGCGAATGTCGACCACGACATCGTCCCGGTCGACTACCGCGTTCTTGACGTCGCGGATCGCCTCGGCAAGGCGGCTGCCCGCCTGCTGGCGCTCGGTATTCATGTCCTCGACAGGCTCGCTCATCAGTCGGCCTCCAATGCTTGGTTAAGCAACAGTTAACACAGGCAGCCGGCGAAATCACGGCGCAACCGACATTGCGCACCGCTATCGCAGCGTTAAGTCGCCTTCAGCCACGCAGCACAGCGGTTCGGCGAATGATCGCCAGCATCTCGTCGGGTGCTTCGTCGGGCAGCATGTGGCCGAGATCGGGAAACAGATGCACCGCGAACCGCCAGGGCAGACCCTGCGCCTGGCGTGCTGGCAAAACATTGTCGAGCCCACCCCAGACGACGCTGACGGGCATGTCGAGCGCTTCGAGCCGATCCCGCGGAAGCAGCCCCTGCCGGCCATCCCGAACCAGTCCGGCAGCGATGGCGACCAGCTTCTCGCCGGCGCCCGGCGCCGCGCGTGCAGCGAGCGTGTCGGCGATGACCGTATCGGAAACGGGCGACATCCACCCATACATCGCCTCCATGCAGGCACGCAGCGCCGCCTCGTCTCGGGCGGCCGCATAGCGGGTCAACAGGCGGTGGTTGATCTCCGATCCGAACCCGCCCGGCGACAGCAGTGTCAGCGAGGCGATGCGGGCGGGCTCGATGATCGCCATCAGTGCCGCAACCGCTCCGCCCATCGAGTGGCCGACGAGATGAACGTGCTCGAGGTCCCGCGCGGCAAAATCCGCCAGCAGCGCCTGCGCCGCCACTTTCGCAGACCCGGCCTCGGGATAGGCAAGCGAGGCGCCGTGCCCCGGCAGGTCGTAGGCCAGCGTTGCCACACCGCTCGCAAGCCCGCCCTGCAGGTGCGACCATGCCGCGTGGCTGCCGCCGAACCCGTGCAGCAGTGCGACGGTTTGACTGCCGCCGCCCATTTCTCGCGCGAAAAGCGCCATTCTCCACCTCCGGAATCATCGATCTAGGGAAGCGGACGTTTCCATGAACGCGGGTTCGGGTAAAGGTTCCGATGGACGCCTTAGCTCGCGCCCATCAACCCGGCGGCCCTCAGTATTTCGACCAACCGGCCCGTCATGCTGGCCGGATAGTTCCCCTTGCGGAAAAATGCCTCGGGATTGGCCGCAAATGGTGAATTGCCGGCGCGAAGCTGAGCCAGGAGAGCCGCCGATTTTTCCTTTTCGCCGAGCTCATACGCAACGATGAGCCGCGCCGCGACGTAGTGGGCACGGTCGCTCGACGCCAGCGGGCTGACCGCACTTGAAGCGGCTTCCATCTCACCGAGCATGAATCGCCCGAGGAACAACCCATAATCCCACCAGGTCGGATGCGCACTGGCGGCCATCACTGCTCGATGAAGGATCGGCGTCCCTTCAGCATAGTCGTCTGCAAAGATCAGCGCGTAGCCGTAGGATGCCGCCATGCTGAGATCGAACTCGTTCAGTTCGTAGGCCTTGCGGGTCCAGCGCAGGGCTTCCTGCAAATTCGCGGTGCGCGAGAGCACGTAGCCCATGGACCTGTGAGCCGACGGACTGCCGGGCGCGAGTTGCACGGCGCGGCGCGCGTAGTCGAGCGCCTGTTGCTCCGATGGCTGTTTGGGATAGTCATAGCGATTGACGATGCTCTGCATGTGCAGCGCAGCCAGTTCCGCATAGATCAGGGCGGACGAAACCCGCGCGCTCCTCAGACCCTCGAAGCACTCGTAGGCGGTACGGTGGGCGCTCGCCTGCTGGTCGCGATAGAACGCCTCGTTGAGCGCCAGGCATCGCGCAAGCGGGGTTTCCGCCCGGTTCTCCACGAGATCGGCATATAACACCCCGGACACCGCGGCGAGCGTGGTCAGCAGGTCGGCGACGATATCCTCGACCGCCGACTGATCGCGACCGGCAATCGCAAGGTTTCGCGACAGGATTACCTTGCCTGTGGAGACGTTCTGCAGTTCGACATGCACTTCGCCCGGCGCGGTCGCTTGCCCGATCAGAAACAGAAAGTCGGTTCGGCGAACCTTGCCGCCATCGCCCGGCTGCATAGGCGGGGCAATCACGTGCACCGTGTCGAAACCGCTGAGGCCACGCCGCACCGTCGCGGCGATCCTCTCCCCGCCATAGTTGCCCGCTTGCACGCTCATATAGACCGACGGCAACAGGTCGCCCGGCACGGAACCCGTCGTGTCGCTGAACCCGAAAGATGCACCCGCACGGTCGACGGCCTGGGCGCCTTGTCCGTCTGCCAATGGAGGCGTGAGACTGCGATAGCCGAACACGCCGCCCAGAACTGCAAGCAGCAGAAGGCTCATCGCGAGAAGCGACAATATCCGCCGGTTGGACGGTTTGCCGGCATCACCCTGCTCGCTTGCCGCCGGGCCTGCCGTGCAGGCAGCGGCGGCGTCGGAGAGGTTATATTCCGGCACGTAGCTGCCGCGCGGCACCGATATCTGCAGGGGGTCGGCCGCACCCTCGCCTTCGTAATACTGCTGCAGAAGATCCCTCAGCCTTCCGGCCTGCACCCGCACCACGGTATCCGTCGCAGGGTCGAAGCGATCGTCCTTGCGGAACACGTCGACGCCGATCGAGAAGCCCTTGAGGCGGTCCGCATTGCCGGCCAGGTCCTGCTCGACCAGATAGCGAAGGAGGTCGCGCGCACGCTCCGACCGGGCGAAGACTTCGCTCGCAAGAATACGCTCCAGCGCGTCGCGAACCTGATCGGCGGGGGGCATGATGCGCCGCAAGTCTCGGCCTTTCCCTGGCGAAAGCTAAGGGAGCCGTATCATACGCGCGAAGTTGTCCCGAACAAACCTGTAAGCAGTCGATAAACTGCGTCGTCGGCGCAACTCCTTGTCGCGCCGACGAAAAACTTTTGCACCGGCTATGTCTGCCGCGTCAGCCGACGATCCGGTTGGCCGCAGACACGACGGCTTCAAGCGAGGCGGCAACAATATTGGTGTTGATTCCCGCACCAAAGATGCGTCCGCCCGGGTGCTCGACCTCCAAGTAGCTGATCGCGGCCGCGTTCGAGCCGCGCTGCATGGAATGTTCCGAATAGTCGAGGACCGAGAGTTCGATGCCCAGGTGACGCGAGAGCGCATCGACGAAACCGTCGATCGGCCCCGTACCGGTGCCGGTGATGGTGACTTCCTTGCCGCCATCGACGATCACCGCCTCGACCACACGCTGCCCTTTGCGCTCGGTATCCGGAAAGGTCTGATGGTCGACGAATTTCAGCCGCGCGCCGGGCTGGTCGACATAGACCTCGAGAAACCGCTCGTGGATGCGCTTGGCCGGCACTTCCTTGCCTTCGGCATCCGTGATCTGCTGGATGTCTTGGCTGAACTCCACCTGCAGGCCGCGCGGCAGGTTGAGGCCGTAGTCGGCCTGCAGCACGTAGGCGATACCGCCCTTGCCCGACTGGGAGTTGATGCGGATGATCGCCTCGTAGCTACGGCCGACATCCTGCGGGTCGATCGGCAGATAAGGCACTTCCCACTGCGGCTTGTTGGCGGTCTTGATCGCCTTCATGCCCTTGTTGATCGCGTCCTGATGCGATCCGGAGAAGGCGGTGTAGACCAGCTCGCCGACGTAAGGGTGCCGCTCCGGGATCACCATCTGGTTCGAGTATTCGTAAACATCCTTCATGTGGTTGATGTCGGAACAGTCGAGTTCGGGGTCCACGCCCTGGGTGTACATGTTGAGCGCCAGCGTCACGACATCGACATTGCCGGTACGCTCACCGTTGCCGAACAACGTTCCCTCGACGCGATCCGCCCCGGCCATCAGCCCCAGTTCGGTGGCTGCGATGCCGGTGCCGCGATCGTTGTGGGGATGCAGCGAGACGATCAGGCTGTCGCGATTGTCGAGGTTGCGGCACATCCATTCGATCTGGTCCGCATAGATGTTAGGCGTCGCCATCTCGACGGTCGACGGCAGGTTGATGATCAGCTTGTTATCCGGTGTCGGCTTCACGATCTCGGCGACCGCGTTGCAGATTTCCAGCGCCACCTCCAGCTCGGTGCCAGTGAAGCTTTCGGGCGAATATTCGAAGCGGTACCCGCCACCGGCCTTGGCGGCCATGTCCGTGATCATCTTGGCCGCGTCGGTGGCGATCTGCTTGATGCCCGCTACATCCTTGGCGAAGACAACGCGTCGCTGCAACTCGCTGGTGGAGTTGTAGAAATGGACGATCGGCGTCTTTGCACCCTCGAGCGCCTCGAAGGTGCGCGAGATCAGTTCCGGCCGGCACTGCACCAGAACCTGGAGATCGACATCGACAGGCACATTGCCCTGCTCGATGCACCAGCGCGCAAAATCGAAGTCGGTCTGCGAGGCCGACGGAAAGCCGATCTCGATCTCCTTGAAGCCCATGTCCAGCAGAAGCTGGAACATGCGCGCCTTGCGGTCGTGCCCCATCGGATCGACCAGCGCCTGGTTGCCGTCGCGCAGATCGACCGAACACCAAATCGGCGCCTTCTCGATCCGCCTGCCCGGCCAGGTACGGTCCTTGAGGTCGATCGCGGGATAGGACTGGTATTTTACCGGGGCGTCGGCCATGCCTTTTCGCGAGGCGGTCGGCTCAATGCGGCTTTGCTCGTTCATCGTCTTCTCTCCAGCGCCGGCCGGGCCATCATTGCCACGGCGCGAGGCGCGCTTCCATCGGTGTTTCGGAACTGGTTCGGCAAGGAGCTGGCGCCGGCGGCGGCAAATCGACCGCCGGGTGCTCCTTCAGCGAGCCCGGCGATCGCCGCTAAGGCCGAGAAGGAGAAGCGTGGAGAAGAGCGCGCGCACGGTCTCGCCCGCAAAAACGGTCGAACGGGTCGTGTGAGAGGCGCTACGCTTGGTCATGCGCGGTTCAATAACCGAAGCCGCGCCGGCTGGCAAGTCTGCCGTCCGCACCCTGCCGGGTCATACGCGCCCGGTTCTGGGAAGGTGATCTCGATAGGGATTGGCCGGATCGACCTCGTCCCAAGAGCCGTCGAGCGCCTCGTAGACGCTCTCGGGATCGAAACCCATGTCGCGAATGACATGCA
>JAEWFU010000224.1 GCA_023388675.1 Pseudomonadota bacterium
TGAGGATGCCGATCTTCGGGCTCTTGCCGCCTGAATAGACGATGCGGTTGAGACCGTTGGCATGGATGAACGCGCTCGCGGCCGCGCGCTTGTAGTCGTGCAAACGGCTTTCCTGCGCGAACTGGTCGAGCTCGTGGCGAATGTTGAGCCCCCCGGGCGGCATATCGATCTCCGGCAGGATGATGTCCAGTCGGTCGAGCGACACATCGACGGATGCCGTCGACTCGATATTATCCTTCACGCACTTGATCGCCGACCATGTTCCGGCAAAACGTGACAGGGCATAGCCGTAGAGGCCGTAGTCTATCAGCTCCTGCACACCCGCCGGATTAAAGATCGGCACCATGGCATCGACGAAGGCGAACTCGGTGGCATGGGCATTGGTCGATGATTCCGCCGTATGGTCGTCGCCCATGAGCGCCAGCACACCGCCATGCTTCGAGGAACCAGCCAGATTGGCGTGGCGGAAGACATCACCGGTCCGGTCGACGCCGGGCCCTTTGCCGTACCAGAGCGCGAACACCCCATCGTGTTTGCCCTCGCCAAGCAACTCGGTCTGCTGGGTGCCCCAGCAGGCTGTCGCCGCCAGTTCCTCGTTCAGACCGGGTTGGAACACGATGTCGGCTTCCTGGAGTTGGCGCTTTGCCCGCCAGAGCTGCTGGTCGAGCCCGCCCAGCGGTGAGCCGCGATAACCCGAGATGAAGCCTGCCGTCGAAAGACCGGCGCGCCGGTCGCGTTCGCGCTGCATCATCAGCATGCGGATCACCGCCTGGGCGCCGGATATGAAGATGCGCTCTTTGGAAAGATCGAATTTGTCGTCGAGCGCGACTTCGTGCAGCGTCATCAACGTCCTCCTGCTGGGTAGCCGCCCCGCGCTCTCGCGCACGGACCGTGGCGTGCCGTCGCTCTAGTGTTTCCGCCCGAGCCGTCTCCGTCAAACGAAATCGCCTGAGCCAGTCGAAGCAGCCGATGCGAACCGGCTCTGCACAAAAAACGCGCCCGCCTTGCTTTCCAAGCAATCGTCAACCTGCTAATGCGCCGTGACAAAAATACCGGCTCGCGCACCCTCTCGGGACGCGCAGGGTTGTCAAAAAGAGCGGATAACGTCTAGGGGAACGCGCTGCCGGCATATGTGCCGGGCGGTGTCATAAGGGAGCCAATCCGATGGCACGCCGCGTGCTGCGCCACCACGACATTCTCTACGGGATCGAGGTTCGGAGTCAGAACCCATGAAAGTCCTTGCCACCATCATACAGATCATCAACCTGTTCAACCGGCTGGTGGGCAACATCTTTGCCTGGCTGTCGCTGGCTATCGTTCTGGTCTGCTTCGCGGTCGTCGTTCAGCGCTACGCGCTCCACACGACGCGCCTGTGGATGCAGGATCTCTACGTCTGGCTCAACGGCGCGATGTTCACGGCCGTGGCAGGCTTTGCGCTGCTACGCAACGACCATGTCCGCGTCGACATCTTCTACCGGCCCGCGACGATTAGGCGTAAGGCGATCATCGACCTCGTCGGCGTCATCTTCTTCCTCATGCCGTTCGCCTGGATCGTCTACGCCTATGGCTGGAACTTTGTTGCGCGCTCATGGCGCATCTACGAGGGCTCGGCCAACGTGGGCGGCATGCCCGGCCTCTTTATCCTAAAGAGCTTCATACTCTTCTTCGCTTTCGTTATCGCCATTCAGGGGCTGTCCATGGCGCTTCGCTCCATCCTTGTGCTCACGCGCAACGAACACCTGCTGCCGGCAGAGTACCGCTACGAAAATCAGCAGGAGACCCATTGATGGATCCCGTCCTTTTCGGAGAGATCCTCTCCGGCCTGATGTTCTTCGGCATCATCGGCTTCCTCATGCTCGGCTTCCCGGTCGCGTTCACGCTGGCCGGCGTATCGCTGATGTTCGGCCTCGTGGGCATGTCGTTCGGCGTCTTCGACCCGTCCAATTTCGGCGCGCTGGCCAACCGCTACATAGGATTCATGACCAACGAGGTCCTGGTCGCCGTTCCGCTGTTCATCTTCATGGGCGTCATGTTGGAGCGCTCGAAGATTGCGGAACAGCTTCTGCTCACCATGGGCAAGCTGTTCGGCAACATGCGCGGCGGCCTCGGCATCTCGGTCATCATCGTGGGCGCGCTGCTAGCAGCCTCCACCGGCGTCGTCGGCGCAACCGTCGTCACGATGGGTCTGATCTCGCTGCCTGCCATGCTTCGCGCCGGTTACGACCCCAAGCTCGCCTGCGGCGTCATCTGTGCTTCGGGCACGCTGGGCCAGATCATCCCGCCATCCACCGTGCTCATCTTCATGGGCGACATGCTCGCGGGCATCAATGCCCAGGTACAGATGGCAAAGGGCAATTTCGCGCCGACGCCCGTATCGGTGGGCGACCTGTTCGCAGGCGCGATCCTTCCAGGCCTGCTTCTCGTTGGCCTCTATCTCGTATGGATGATCTTCAAGGCAATATTCTCGCCGGAATCCTGCCCCGCGACCCCCGTGCCGCCGGAGCAGAAGAAGGACCTTGTGAAGGAAGTCGTCGTCGCGCTCGTGCCGCCGCTGGCGCTCATCGCCGCGGTTCTGGGTTCGATTCTCGGCGGCATCGCCACCCCCACCGAGGCAGCGTCCGTCGGCGCGGTCGGCGCGATGGTGCTGGCAGCTCTGCGATGGCGCCTGTCGTTCCGCATCCTGCGGGAAGCTGCGATCTCGACAGCCGCCATAACCTCGATGGTGTTCATCATCCTCTTCGGCGCATCGGTGTTTTCGATCGTCTTCCGCCTCATGGGCGGCGACAATCTCGTGCACGAGTTCCTGTCGAACCTGCCTGGCGGCGTTACCGGCGCAGTGATTGTCGTTATGGCGATCATGTTCCTGCTCGGCTTCATCCTGGACACGTTCGAGATCATCTTCATCGTGATCCCGATCACCGCGCCGATCCTCCTCAATCTCGGCGTCGACCCCATCTGGCTGGGTGTGATCGTGGGCGTGAACCTGCAGACCTCTTTCCTCACTCCTCCGTTCGGCTTCGCCCTGTTCTACCTGCGCGGCGTTGCGCCCAACAGCGTGTCTACAGGCATGATCTATCGCGGCATCATCCCGTTCGTGCTGCTGCAGATACTGGCGCTGACCACCATGTTCATGGTGCCCGGCATCGCAACATGGCTGCCCAAGTGGATCTACAGCTGATCTAAATTCATCGCACAAAGAGAAAGGCCCGGGATCGCTCCCGGGCCTCTTTCGTTTCGGCTGCTGGCTGATCAGAGATGGAAGTACTTCTCGCGAGCCTGTATGAACAGCGAGTCGGTGCCGTCCGTTTTCTGGCGAACGATGTTGAGCGCTGAAACAAAGCTCTCTGCTGTCTTCTTGGTGAGCGGATCACTGGAATCGAGCAAGCCCTGGATAATCTCCTTGGCCGCGTTGGCGCCAGCTTCGAGAATTTCGTCCGGGAACTGACGCACCTGAACGCCATGGTCGTTCACCAGCGTCTGCAGGGCGCGGGGGTCGTTCGCAGCAAAATCTGCCGCAACCGCGTCATATTCCGCCTGGCAGCAATCCTTGATGATCGCCTGAAGGTCGGCCGGCAAAGCCTGGTACTTCGCCTTGTCGACAACGAGTTCGGTCGCAAGGCCGGGCTCGATGAAGGACGGGAAGTAGTAGTTCTTGGCGATCTGGTAGAAGCCGAGCGCGAGGTCGTTGTACGGTCCCACAAACTCGGCCGCGTCCAGCGTACCGGACTGCAGGGCCTGGAAGATTTCACCGGCTGCAAGGTTGGTCACCGATGCGCCGAGTTTCTCCCAAACCTGGCCGCCCAGACCGGGGGTGCGGAAACGCAGGCCCTGGATGTCGGCCACGCCGGTCAGCTCGTTGCGGAACCAGCCGCCAGCCTGCGTACCGGTATCTCCGGACAGGAACCCCTGTACGCCGAACTGGTCGTAGATTTCGTCCCAGATTTCCTGGCCGCCGAGATAGCGGACCCAGCCGGTCAGTTCGCGTGAGGTCATTCCGTAGGGAACGCCGGTGAAGAACGAAAGTCCGGTGCTCTTGTTCTGCCAGTAGTAGGCAGCGCCGTGGCTCATTTCGGCCGAACCTTCTATGACCGCGTCAAGCGCCTGAAGGCCGGGAACCATCTCGCCAGCTGCATAAACCTGAATGGTCAGACGTCCGCCCGATGCTGCGGAAATTCGGTCGGCAAGACGCTGAGCACCCACGCCCATGCCGGGAAAATTCTTCGGCCAGGTAGTGACCATGCGCCAGGTCTGGTTGTCCTGCGCAATGGCAGGCGCGGCGAGCGTGGACGCGGCGACAGCGCCGGCCCCGGCAAAGCCGGCCTTGGTGATGAATGAACGACGATCCATGAAGTAACCTCCCACTATGAAAACGGATCATTAAGATACGGAACCCGGAACCGGACCGCGCATCAGGCGCGCCCTCCCCCGAAGCCGGCGCGTATAAATACACGGGCAAACCGCCAAGTCCAGCAGCGCAAATCACTGCAATTCGATTGCCCGGCAGTTGTGCAGCCTGGGTTCCTGCACGTTTTCGGGCACGACCGCCAAACGATTGCAGCGCTTGGAAATCCGCGCGAACGCGGCTAGATGTAGACAACAGTTTCCCGCACGAGAAGCCGGCTTCTCCGGCTACCGGATTCGACCATGCGCCAACCGATCATCGCCGTATCGACCGACGTTCGCCAGTTTGAGAACTACACCTGGCATGCAGCCCCCCAGCAATATCTGGAGGCAGCGCTATCCACGGCCGGCGTTCTGCCGATGCTGGTGCCGTCCTTCGGCGACCGGCTCGATCTCGACGAATTGTTGTCGTCGGTGCATGGCGTCATGGTCACGGGCTCGAAGTCGAACGTGCATCCGTCGCTTTATGGTGGCGATGCAAGCGAGGCGAACGGCCCGTATGACGAGGCGCGCGACGCCACCACATTGCCGCTGATCCGGCTCGCGATCGAGCGCGGCGTGCCGCTGCTCGCCATATGCCGGGGTATCCAGGAGCTCAACGTTGCGCTCGGTGGGACGCTGGCGACGGAAATCCAGGATCAGGAAGGCATGCTCGATCATCGCGCACCCACAAGCGAAAATCAGGACGAGCGCTTCGCCATCCGCCAGCCGGTGTCGATCAAGCCGGGAACATGCCTTGCCGGCGTGTTCGGCGCAGGCGAGATCATGGTGAATTCCGTCCACCGGCAGGCGGTCGGGCGCCTGGGCGACAGGCTTCAGGTCGAGGCGGCGGCCGAGGATGGAACGGTCGAGGCGGTATCGGTGGTCGGCGCACGCGCCTTCGCCGTCGGCGTGCAGTGGCACCCCGAATACTGGGCCAGGAGCGACGACAACTCGGCGCGTATCTTCCGCGCATTCGGTGACGCGGTGCGGCTACATGCGGCCGACCCTTCGGGGCGGCTCGCAGCAGAATAGATTTTTGCCAGCGTAACCGGCTCACTCCACCGCGAGCAGCGTCATGATCGGTTGGCGCGGTGCGTAGGAGACGAACGCTGCGCCGTCTGCAATCGCGAACTCCGCGACGATCCTTCCATCATCGCGCATGAACGCGATGGAACCGTCCTCGCGGTCTTGCCACCACCGCGCCGCGTTCAGGTCGCCGCCGAGGTCTGGGCATCGTGCGCCAAAACGCAACGCCCGCCTGTCTTCCGTTTCCGGAACATCCGCAGCGGTCAGTACGCAGGCTTCGTCGACGTCGCTCGAATGCAAGCGGAAACGAGCCTCGCTCGCCGCGGAAATGCTTCCGGTAATGGTTTCCATGTCCGGCGCGACCGGCGCCGCTTTCGAACCGGGCGCCAGTACGCCCAGCGCGATCAACAGGATCGCGCCTGTTTTCGTCATGCTCATTGCAAATCCTTCCGCCCCTGCAAGGACGGAAGGATCGACATTCATGGTTAACGAAGACTGAAGATCAGCGTGCCGGCAAAGGAACGTCGCGTGTCTCGGCGACCGGGGTCAGCACCTCGCCCCGCCCGAACCAGGCAAAGAGATTGTCGGCGACCAGATCCGCCATAGCCTGCCTTGTGTGAACGGTCGCGGAGCCGACATGCGGCAGCAGCGAGGCGTTCTCGGCCTTCAACAGACCTTCCGGCACGTTCGGCTCGTCAGCGAACACGTCCAGACCCGCCGCCATGATGGTGCCGTCTGCGAGCGCCTTGGCGAGCGCATCCTCATCGACGGTCGAGCCACGTCCGATATTGACGAAGACGCCGTTGCTGCCCAGCGCAGCCAGGATTTCGGCATTGACGGCCTTTTCGGTCGAAGCGCCGCCCGGCGCGATGGAAATCAGCGTGTCGACATTGCGGGCAAGATCGACCAGCGTCGGATAGTAGGTGTAGTCCACCCCGTCGACGGGGCGGCGATTGTGGTAGCTGATCGGAAGACCGAATGCCTCGATCCGGCGCGCGATCGCCTGCCCGATCCGACCGAGACCGAAAATGCCGACCGAGCGCCCGCGCAGCGTGCCGCGCGTCAACGGGTAGTTGCCATCCTTCACCCACTTGCCGGCGCGAAGCCATGCCTCGGCCTGCGGCAATTCGCGTACCGTGTTGAGAAGCAGGCCGAGTGCAGTGTCGGCGACCTCTTCCGTCAGCACGTCGGGCGTGTTGGTGACCATCACACCGGCTGATCCGGCGTGCCTGGCATCGACATGGTCGTAGCCGACGCCGAAGCTGGCGACGATCTCCAGATTGGGCAGGGCATCGATGAAGGCGGCGTCGACGCGCGTCATCACCGCCGCGCCCTTGATCCTGGCGCGCTCATCCTCGCTCAGAAGCGAGGGGTCGGCGCGCTCCGCCGTAACCACGTTGAACGCGTTTGAGATGCGCTCCACCGCGTGCGGATGGAGCTTGCCGGGGATCAGGATGGTTACGTCATTGGTGGCGGCCAAGGCTATGGCTCCCTCTTGCATCGTGATTTTGGATCGATGTTCAGCGTAGGCAGTGGCCGGAAGCCAGGCAAGCCCCTGCGGCCATACCAGTTCGCGGCGTTGCCATGCCTCAGCGCTCGACCGGCTTGCCGGTCGACTGCCGGACATGCAGTTCCGGCCGGATAAGTTCCTGTCCGCCATGCACCTCGACACCGTTGAGCCGGTCAAGCAGCGTCCGGGCTGCGCGGCGCCCGACTTCGCGCTGGCCGTTCCACACGGTGGTCAGGGCAGGCGTGGCGATGGCCGCCTCCTCGAGGTCGTCGTAGCCGGTCACCGAGACGTCGACGCCCGGCACCAGCCCAGCCCGTGCAATGCCGTTCATCAGGCCGATCGCGACGAGGTCGTTCCAGCACACCGCGGCCGTGGGCTTGTCCTTGAGCGCCAGGAATTGCTGCGATGCCTCGAAACCTGCCTGCTTGGTGCGGGGACCCGGGATGCGCCAGTGCGGCTCGGCCGCCAGTCCGGCCGCCTCCATCGCCATCACGTAGCCGCGATAGCGGTCGCGGCCGGTCGAGGTCTGGTCGGTGCCGCCGATCATCGCGATGCGGCGGTGGCCGAGCGAGATCAGGTGGTTGGTCGCAAGCCCGATCCCGTAGGCGTCGTCGCCGCGGAAGACCGGCACGTCTGCCTCCTCGACCGACCGTGCGATCAGCACCGCGGGTAGCCCGTTGGTCTCGGCAAGCTGGATATCGGCGGCAGGCGTACCGATCGCCGGCGACATGATCACGCCGTCCGCACCCAGTTGCAGCAGCGTATCGATGAAGGTCCGCTGCTTCTCGAGCTGGTCGTAATGGTTCGAAAGCAGGAAGGTCTGCCGGCTGCGGTCGAGCTCGCTTTCGATCGAGCGCAGAATCTCGGCGAAGAACGGGTTCATGATGTCGTGCACGACGACGCCGACGATGCCCGAGCGGGACGTACGCAGGCTGGCGGCCCGGCGATTGTAGATGTAGCCGATCGCGCGCGCATGCTCCTTGATGCGCTCTCGGGTCGCGTCCGCCACCAGCGGACTGTCACGTAGCGCCAGCGATACCGTGGCGGTCGACACGTTCAACGCTTCCGCGATGGTCGAAAGCTTGATCTTCTGAGCCAGGGAACCCCTCCTCCCGACAGGCGCGGCCATGCGTCTTTAAACGGTTTAAAGAACCCTATGCCATCCGCAGCCGGCATTTCAAAGCTTTTTTGCCAGCTCCTGGGTTTCGCTGTTCGGCGCGGTGCGGCTGGCAAGGCGCAACCGGTGCTCGCGATGCACGATGTAGAGGCCGCTGGACACGATGATCCCTGCGCCGGCAAGCGTCCACCAATCGGGCAGGTCCGAAAAAACCAGATAGCCGAGCGCGATCATCCAGATCATCTGCGAATAGGGGTA
>JAEWFU010000227.1 GCA_023388675.1 Pseudomonadota bacterium
TCCTCGATCACCATCTGCATGCCGAGCTTCATATGATAGCAGATCGAAATGACGGCCAGCACGAGCGCCAGCGTCACGAACGGATTGCCGAGGGTCGCGCGCACTTCGGCGTAAGAGGCGTCGCTGAGCGCGATCACGAGCCCGACGAAGAACAGGACCAACGGAAAGTTGGAAACGGCGGTGAGGCGCTGGTACCAGAAATGCCCCGTGCCCTCGCGGGCGGTTCCGAGGCCGCGGACACGCGAAAGCGGCGTGCGGAAATCGGTCATGTCATGCTCCCCGCGCAAAATAGCCGATCGCCCACAGGATGATCGTCAGGGCCGCGGAAACGAAAGGCATCGCAATAGCGATCCTTGTCGAGAAATGTTTCTCCAGTGCCTTGCCGGTATCCATGACGAGATGGCGAATGCCGCCCAGCATGTGATGCACCAGCGCCCAGGTGAAGCCGAACAGGATGAGCCGGCCGATCCACGAACCGTAGATAGCGCTGACCGTGTCGAACCAGGCCTGCGATGTCGCGGCCGCCAGCAGCCAGACGGCAAACAGGACGATGCCGAAATAAAGCGCGACACCGGTGATGCGGTGCACGATCGACATCATCATCGTCGGAATCGGCTTGTAGATGAAAAGATGCGGCGAAAGCGGTCTGGCGCGGGTGGCTGCGGATTTGCTCATGGCTCCCCCGAAAGATGGCGGCTACGCTCGCGAGCCCGCTGAAAACGGCATCGGCGGTTCGGAACGCGACCTGTGGCTGCCGGCTTTCTAATGCGGTTTTTGCAGCGCGTCAAAGCCGTAAAACCGTCCTTCGCCTCAATGCTTTCAGGCACCTTCCGCTTCAATCGATTGAAGTTGTACGAGCCCGGACCGGCGCCGCGAAAACGAATCAGCGGATGCAGGTAAGCGGTTCGCTTCCAGCCTTCATCCACAGCGCTTCGCGCCCTTCGACCACCAGGGCCAGGCCGCCCTCGCCATAGCGGCTGGTCTGGGTCGGCGGCGATGCCGGGAGCTCGTAGCTGTCGCCCTCTGCCTCAACCAGTCTGACGGAGGAACTGCGGTTCTCGACAGAGATCGCTCCATCATCGCCGCAATTATAGGTGGCGTGACGCGGTTGCGTGGTAGAGACGACGTCCTGGGCGCCATCGGATTCCGGCCGATCGGCGACGCAGGCTGCGACAACAAGGGCAAAACCGCAAAGCAACACGGCGCGCAGGGCGCCAAGGCCCGCTCGGGGATTCGTGATCATGGCGCTGACTTAGCGCCAATTTCCGTCAAAGATCAACGCTTGAGGTTGCGGCGGCCGCTTTCGCGAGCGGGCATGGATGGCGACTTACCACAGGCTCTTGCGGTAGGCCTCATCCAGCGATTTGTCGACCGCCGCGGCTGAATCCGACAAGGCGAGCTGGTCGCGCAGGATTTCTCCAAGCGTAGGCATCGTACCGCGCTCGGGCCAGCTTTCCGGCTTCCAGAGGTCCGATCGCATGAACGCCTTGGCGCAATGCATGTAGCAGGCCTTGATGGAAACGATCAGCACGGTGATCGGCGGCCTGCCGTCCACGGCGAGCCTTTCACGCAGCTTTTCGTCCGCGGTGATGCGCGCCTCGCCATTGACGCGCAGCGTCTCGTTCATGCCGGGAATGAGAAACAGCAGGCCGACGGCCGGGTTGACGATGATGTTTTCCCACGTGTCCAGACGGTTGTTGCCGGGCCGGTCCGGAATTGCGAGCGTGTGGTCGTCGAGCACGGCGACGAAACCCGGTTTGTCGCCCTTCGGCGTCACATCCGCGTTGCCTGCCTCGTCGGACGAGCCGATCAGCACGAACGGGCTCTTGCCGATGAAGGAGCGGGCGTGGTGATCGAGCAGGCGCAGTTCCTTGCGCACCGCGCCATCGCCCGGTTGCCGGTAATGCTGGCGCAAGCCTTCGCGGGTCGTGATGAATTCCATCGCTCTTCCTCTACTCAGCCGGCTTGTCTTCGAGCGCGTGGCGCATGATCAGCGGCATCTGGCTGAATGTGAAGGCAAGGGTGATCGGCATGATGCCCCAGACCTTGAATGCAACCCAGAAATCGGTCGAGAAGTTGCGCCAGACCACTTCGTTCGCAAGGGCCAGGAAGAAGAAGAACAGGCCCCAGCGCAGGGTCAGCTTGCGCCACCCCTCGGCATCGAGCCGAAAGGCCGAATCGAAGACGTAGCCGAGCAGCGACCTGCCGAAGAAGAGACCGCCGAGCAGTACGGCGCCGAAGAGCGTGTTCACGATGGTCGGCTTCATCTTGATGAAGATCTCGTCCTGCAGCCACAGCGTCAGCGCGCCGAAGACGAAGACAACCACCCCCGACACCAGCGGCATGATCGGCAGCGACCGGGTCAGCAACCACGACACCGACAGGGAAACTGCGGTGGCGACCATGAACAGTCCGGTCGCCAGGAACAGCGGTCCGCCGAAGGAGCCCAGCACCGGCCAGGTCTCGATAAGGCTTTCGCCGCGGGCATTGGCGAAGAAGAAGACAAGCAAAGGTCCCAGCTCCAGCGCCAGCTTGAGCAGGGGGTTCATTTCGTTCTTCTTCGGGTCGCCGGGGTCGCGCTCGAGGATGGGTTCGTTCATCAATTCACTCCGGCGATCGCCTTGGCGAAATCGCCCGCAGAAAAGGGTTCCAGATCGTCGACCTGCTCGCCGACGCCGATGAAATAGACCGGCAATTTATGTTTTGCGGCGATCGCGACAAGGATGCCGCCGCGCGCCGTGCCGTCGAGCTTGGTCATGACCAGCCCGTTGACGCCCGCAACATTGCGGAAGATTTCGACCTGATTGAGGGCATTCTGTCCGGTCGTCGCGTCGACCGTCTGAAGGACGGTATGCGGTGCCTCGGGATCGTGCTTGCCCAGCACGCGCACGATCTTCTCAAGTTCCGCCATCAGCTCGGCCTTGTTCTGGAGCCGGCCGGCCGTGTCGATGATGAGCACGTCGGAACCGGCGTCCCTGGCCTGCTGGTAGGCATCGAAGGCGAGGCCGGCCGCATCGGCGCCCAGCCTCGAGGCAACGACCGGCGACCCGGTGCGCTCGCCCCAGATCTTGAGCTGCTCGATCGCCGCGGCGCGGAACGTGTCGCCCGCGGCGAGCGTCACCTTGAGACCGCCAGCCGTCAGCTTGGCGGCGAGCTTGCCGATCGTCGTTGTCTTGCCGGTGCCGTTGACGCCGACCACGAGGATGACGTGCGGCTTGTGGCTGAGGTCTAGTTCCAGCGGCAGGGCGACGGGACCGAGCACCTTCTCGATCTCTTCGGCCATCACGGTCCGCACTTCCTCGCCGGAAACATCCTTGCCGTAACGGCCGGAGGCGAGCGTGTCGGTGACGCGGATGGCCGTTTCCATGCCGAGATCGGCGCGGATCAGCACGTCCTCCAGATCCTGCAGCGTATCGTCGTCGAGCTTGCGCTTGGTGAAGACGCCCGAGATCGAGTCGCGCAGCTCGCGCGACGAGCGCGAAAGACCCTGGCTGAGACGCTGATACCACGACAGGCGCGGCGCCGGCGCGGCTTCGACCGGCGCAGCCTCGCTCTTTTTCTCGACCGCCCTGGCAACCGTGACCCTGGCGGGAGGCGGCGTTTGAACTGCCGCAGGCGTCGGCTCCTGCCCCTCACCCTTACCCTCTCCCCGCACACGGGGAGAGGGGGGCGTCGGCGTTGGCGTCTCGTTCTTCGACGGCTCTGGCTCTGGCTCTGGCTCTGGCTCTGGC
>JAEWFU010000244.1 GCA_023388675.1 Pseudomonadota bacterium
GTCATCTACATCATCATGGCGTGCGCCGTCGCCGGCGCGATCGCCTCGATCAGGAATGCGGAAGAGGGGCTGGGCAAGGAGTTCCGCGAAGGGATTTACGCCATCGGTCCGATCTTCATTCCGGTGGCCGGCATCATGGCGGCAATCCCCTATTTGTCGGAGTTCGTACGCGTGCTGGTCGGCCCGCTGTTTTCCGCGATCGGCGCAGATCCGGCCATCGCGGCGACTATCATCATCGCCGTCGACATGGGCGGCTATCAGCTTGCCGACACGCTGGCCCAGACCCGCGACGGCTGGATCATGGCTGCCGTCGTCGGCTACATGGCGGGCGCCACCATCATCTTCTCCATTCCCGTCGGCCTCGCCATGCTGGAGAAGCGCGACCACAAATACATGGCGCTGGGCATCATGTCGGGCATCCTCAGCGTGCCCATCGGCGTCTTCATCACCTGCGCGCTGCTGGCGGTGTCCGGGCTCGAGGTCCGGCCGGTCGTCGCGACCGCCGATCCGGAAACCATGCACGCCATCGGCCTGACCTTCGGCGCGATCTTCGCCAACCTGCTGCCGCTGATCGTGTTCTGCGTGGCGATCGCGCTGGGGCTGCGTTTCGCGCCCGACGCGATGATCACCGGATTTCTCTGGTTCGGCCGCATCATGTATGCCGGCATCACGCTGGTGCTGGTCTTCTCCATCGTCGAGTATTTCACCGGCTTCTTCACCAATGTGTTCGGCAGCTGGGGTTTCGACCCGATCATCGCCGACGAAGCCGACCAGTTCCGGGCGCTGGAGATTGCAGGCTATATCGGCATCATGCTCGCGGGCGCCTTCCCGATGGTCTATCTGCTGACCAAATATCTGGCCGGGCCGATGGAGGTGCTGGGCAACCGCATCGGGGTGGAGGCGCAAGGTGCGGCAGGGCTGCTGGCGGCGTGCGCGAACATTCTCGCGATGTACCGGCTGGTGGGCTCCATGCGCCCGCGCGACAAGGTGCTGGCAATCGCTTTCGCCGTCTGCGCTGCCTTCATGTTCGGCGACCATCTCGCCTTCTCGGCGAACTTCCAGCCCGCCACGATCCTGCCGCTGCTGCTGGGCAAGCTGGGCGGCGGAATCGCCGGCTTCGCCATAGCGTTGTGGCTGTCGGTGCCCAAGGCGGTCGAGCTGGCGGCCAGCGAACCGGCCGTAGTGGGCGCAAAACCTGCGGTTGCAACGGGCTAGGCAGGCCGATAGCGGCGGCATGGCAGGAATCTGCCGTGCCGCCCCTTGCCAAAGTGGACTGTCGCGCTCAATTTTGTTGCATTATCCCGGATGTCGCGAGGACACCATGAAGCCGATCGTTCCGACCCTGTTTGCCCTGGCCGTTCTGGCCGGCTGCACCACGATGACGCCCGAGGAGCGCCGCGCGGCGGATGAGGAGACCTGCCGCGAATACGGGTTCCGCAAGGGCAGCGAGGCGTTTGCCGAGTGCCTGCAGCGTATCGAGCTCGACCGGCGCGCGGAACGGCGGGCCAACATGTCGTCGTTCGAGTTCAGCCGGCCGATGGTAGTCTACCGGCCGGTTCCGGTCAGGGTTCCGTCGTCGAAGTAGCTCACGCCTTCACGCGGCTGGCCGAGGGGTCGTAGAGCGGCTCCAGATGAATCTCGGCCGGGACATTTCCCATGGCCACGACCAGCTCGTAGCGGCCTGAGCGGAGAAAGTCGTCCGAGACGCCTTCCGCGTTGCGGACATATCCGTAGCCGATGCCCTTGCCGACCGTATAGCCGTAGCCGCCGGACGTCAGATAGCCGACCGGCTCCCCGTCGCGCAGGATCGTCTCGCGGCCCAGCAGCACGATGTCGGGATCGTCCACCGTGAAGCAGGCCAACTGCTTGCCGAGAGGCTTCGCAGCCATTTCTTCAGCAGCCTTGCGGCCGATAAAATCGATGCTCTTCTTCAGCTTCACCGCCCAACCAAGCCCCGCCTCGAACGGCGAGTCGTTCGGGGTGATGTCGGAGCTCCAGGCGCGATATCCCTTCTCCAGCCGCAGCGATTCCAGAGCGCGGTAGCCGACCGGCTTTATGTCGAACGCCTTGCCTGCTTCCATCAGCGCATCGAAAACCTCGCCGGTGGCGGCGATGGGAACGTGCAGTTCCCAGCCGAGTTCGCCGACATAGGTGACACGCAGCGCGCGGACGGTGTGCCGGGCAATCGTGATCTCGCGGACATGGCCGAATGGGAAGGCCGCGTTGGAAACGTCGGCATCCGTCACCGCCGCCAGCACGTCGCGCGCCTTCGGCCCCATCAGCGACAGTGTTCCGAAATCCTCGGTGACGTCGCGCAGCGTCGCGTCGAGGCTGGCGTCGATATGGTCATCGATCCAGCCAAGATCGTGGGTGCGGAAGCCTGTGCCGGTGACGATGTAGAACCGGTCTTCGGCAAGCCGCGCAACCGTCAGGTCCGCCTCGATGCCGCCGCGCGTATTGAGAAGCTGCGTATAGGTCAGCCGTCCGGCGGGTTTCGACACGTCGTTGGCGCAGATGAAATCCAGCGCCTTTTGAGCGTCGCGCCCGGCCAGCTCGTATTTGGCGAAAGACGACTGGTCGAAGATGCCGACCTTCTCGCGCACGTGGCGGTGCTCCTCGCCGACGGCGTCGAACCAGTTCTGCCGGCCCATGGAGTATTCGTCACGCGCTCCGGGCTTTGTCGAGAACCAGTTGGGTCGCTCCCAGCCGAGCTTGGAACCGAAGACCGCGCCATGCGCCTTCAGGCGTTCGTAGAGCGGCGACACGATGCGCGGGCGGCCACTTTCATATTCCTCGTGCGGGAAGGCCACGGTGTAGTGCTTGCCGTAGGCTTCCAGCGTGCGCTCGCAGACCCACTCCCTGTCGTTGTGCAGGCTGGAGA
>JAEWFU010000253.1 GCA_023388675.1 Pseudomonadota bacterium
GAAGGAAGCGGAGGGACTTCAAGACAAGGGAGAAGTGTCATGAAGAAGTTCACCGCATTTGCCACCGTTGCGCTCGTTTGCTCGTTCGCCTCAGTTTCGGCTGAAGCCGGCGGTTGGGGCGGCAGCCGGGGCAACAACCAGTCCAGCGGGCTGATCAACGTGTCGCCGACAGTCCGCACCGGCGACCTCAACCTGCTGAGGGGCATCGGCATCCTCAACAACTCGCCGATCCTGTCTGGCAACAATCTCGGACTGGGCATCCTCGGCAACGGCACCGGCCTGCTCAACAACGTGATTGCAGCGCCCGAGCGCAATCGCCGCGGGCATCGGCGCTAGGCCGTGCCTTTCGGGGGCAGGGGATCGTCTCCTGCCTCCTCTTTGCGCGATGTGAAGGCGGCTATAGCTTTCTGGTCGCCGCCAGTTGCACGTCGACCGTGCGCTTCTCGATGTCGTACAGCGAAATCAGGTGGCGCTTCAGGTCGACGCGGAGCACCAGATTCAGGTTTTCGTTGGCCTGCCAGTCGGCTTCACCGTAGAACCCGCGTAGCATCTCCCGGTTGCCGATGGCGAGATTGTCGCGGCGCTCGTCGAATATGCCTGTCGACAACAAGACCGTCGGTGTCGCCTGGTAGCCCAGTTCCACCTCCGCGCGGCGTACCCAGACAGCCACGGGATCGTCCGTCGACATGGTGTCATAGCCCGCCCGAAGCTTGCCGCGCAGCGAAAAGCCGGCGGGCAGGGGGCTCGCACCGGTGACTTCGAGCGCGGGCCGGATCTCGCTGAAGCCATTGTCGGGCAGTTGCAGCATTTCGAAACCCAAGGCTGCGGAAATGCTTGCCTTGCTTTCGAACGTATGCACGCCGTGCAGCTTCACGGCATGCTCGAGCAAAAGCAATTCGGGGAGCGGCTCCAGCGCATGGGTCCGCCGAAGCCCCGTCGCGACCGACGCTCCGTAGCTGACTGGTCCATTAGTTCGCGTCAGCGTGGCGCCGAGGCGCAGCCGGTCGCGATCCGGGTCGAGCGCTGCCGGAAGCAGCAGGTCATCTTGAAAATGCGTCCGCCCGGCGAATTCGCGCGCGCCGGCAGCTTCAAGCAGAAGCACGGTGTCGGGAGCGACGAGCCGGCCGGCCTGGACGGCCCCGGCAAGCACCGTCTTGCGGGTGCGCGTGCCCAGGATGAAATCCTCGACCGCCATGTCGTCGCCGTCTGAGATGGTCCGGACAGATAAGGTGCCTCGAAGTTCGAGCGTGTCGGAGACCCTGGCGGTTGTCTCGGCACCGATACCAAAGGTCGCGTCGTCTTCGAAGTCGTAGGTATCGAAGCGGCGCAGTTCCATGTCCGCGGTCAGTTTGGTGGACCCAAGATCGTGGGCGATCGTGTGTTCCAGCGCGCCGCGCAACTCCGTGTACCAGTCGGCGAGCGCCAGAGGGCCGTCGAGCGCGTTTGTCGTATGATGGCGCGCGAGCGTGAACGTGACCTTGTGGGAAGCCGTGTTCTCGCCCGCGCTGGCGTCCGCCATCATGAGCCCCAAAGCGGCAGAGGCAATCGTGATCGACCGGATGAGACGCAGCGCAACCTCCCGAGCGGGAAGGCGCCCCTTCCGCCGCGGGGGTGGGTGTGACGGAAGGGGCCCGGAGGTAAACCGCCCGGAAGCGGAAGGTACAGGCACCATTGCCTGCACGAGCGAGATTAAGCTGATGCTCGCAAAAGTTTAAGAAAAATCGTATGCACTTTTTGAGTGCGTACGGTTGTGCTCGCAGCCCAAGGTCAGGCAGCGGTGACGAAACCGTCGAGCACGCGTTTCTGGCCGGCCTTGTCGAAATCGATGGTCAGCTTGTTGCCTTCGATGGCCGCGATGTTGCCGTTGCCGAACTTCTGATGGAACACCCGGTCGCCCACGTTGAAGGCGGACGGCGAATCCGAGACCGACTTGGCGACGAGCTCGCCCTCGATGGTGCGGCCCTTCACGCTGGTGCGGCCGGCGCCGTAGCCGGAATCCACCTCGCCATAACCGATCCGCTCGACTGAATGTCCGGAACGCGAACCCCAGTTGCGATCGGTCGCCTCGGTGCGGTTCTGCTGCGCGCGCTGCCAGCCCGGCGTCGCGTAAGTGTTGGAGAATGAGCCGCTCTGGCCGACATTGTCGAAGCGCGACGCGCCATAAGGGTTCTGCCTGCCCGGCTGTCGTTCGCCAAAGCTGCCGGTGCCGTAGCCGCCATAGGACGAGCCGGCCTCGGCCACCTCGACATGGGCTTCCGGCAATTCGTCGAGGAAACGCGACGGGATCGTCGACTGCCAAAGGCCATGGATGCGCCGGTTGGATGTGAACCACAGGTGCAGGTTCTTCTTGGCGCGCGTCAGGCCGACATAGGCGAGGCGCCGCTCTTCCTCCAACCCCGAGCGGCCACCTTCATCCAGCGCGCGCTGGTGCGGAAACAGGCCTTCCTCCCAGCCCGGCAGGAACACGGTGTCGAATTCGAGCCCCTTGGCGGAATGCAGCGTCATGATGTTGACGGCATCCATCTCCTCGTTCTGCTCGGCATCCATGACCAGAGCGACATGCTCCAGAAAACCGCGCAGCGATTCGTATT
>JAEWFU010000278.1 GCA_023388675.1 Pseudomonadota bacterium
GCTCGGCCTGATATTCGCGCTCCGAAACGTCGTTGCAGAGCGCGTAACCGAGAACGTAGTCGAGCGCGTCCTTTTCCTCGACATAGTCGGCGCGCTTGCCGATCACGATCGCAAGCTCGACCTCCCAATCGAGTTTCTGCGAACCGCGCGGCATCAGCACGTCGTCGTCGGGACCGCAGAGGCTGTTGGGCGCCTTGGAAAACACGATCGGCTCGGAAGGGATCGCCGCGCCGGTTTCGGCGGCGTGGTCGGCATAATTGAGGCCGATGGCGATGAAGTGCCCGATGCGGGAGACAGGCGCGCCGATGCGCGCGCCTTCCGGCGCTGCGGGCAACGACGAGAGATCGGCGGCGGCGAGCCTGTCGAGAAGCTCCGGAGAGAGGGTTTCGGGGCTGTAGTCGCTGACGATCGAGGATGCGTCGCGGATCGTACCAGCGGCGTCGATCAGGCCGGGCTTCTCATTGCCTATTTCGCCAAAACGGATGAGTTTCAATGGATTGTCCTCTTCACTTCAATAATTACAGAAACTGCTCAGAAAGCGCTGGTGTAGTCGCCGCCATCCAGGATCAGGCTCTGGCCGGTGATGTAGCCGGCATGGACCGAGCACAAAAATGCGCAGGCCTGGCCGAATTCCTCCGGTGTGCCGAGCCGGCCGGCCGGAATATTTCCCGCCTGCTGGCTGGCCTGTTCCTCGAAGCTGGTTCCGGCCTTCTTGGCGGCGAATTCGATGCTGCCGCGAATGCGGTCGGTGTCGAACTTGCCGGGCAGGATATGGTTGATGGTGACGTTCTTCGACGCGACGGTGCGGGCCACGCCGGCGAGAAACGCCGTCAGGCCCGCCCGCGCACCGGATGACAGGTCGAGCCCCGGGATCGGCTGATAGACCGACAGCGAGGTGATGTTGACGATACGCCCGAAGCCGCGCTCGGCCATGCCGTCTATGACGGCCTGGATGAGCTCGATCGGAGTGATCATGTTGTTGGTCACGCCGTCGATCATCGCCTGATGCGTCAGCTCGCGGAAATCGCGAAAGGGCGGGCCGCCATTGTTGTTGACGAGGATGTCGGGGCTCGGGCAGGCCTTTAGCAATGCCTCGCGCACCTTGGGATCGGCGACGTCTCCGGCGACCTCGACCACGTCGACACCGTGCCATGTCCTGATCTCGTTGGCTGTCGCCGCAAGCACCGCGCTGTCGCGGCCGTTGACGACGATGTCGCAGCCGGCTTCCGCAAGCGCCATCGCGCACCCGCGGCCCAAGCCCCGGCTGGAAGCGCATACGATCGCCTTTTTTCCGCGAAGTCCAAGATCCATTCGGTCCTCCCTTTGAATACTGCCGGTAACCGGACCGGACACCATTCCGTCTAGCCCCGCGCGGCATGATGCACAACCGTCATCCTGCCATGGCATGAAGGGATTGTCCGACCAGCGGCGAGCGATACTCGCCCCGCGCCACACAAACGCCTGCAACGCGCCAAAGTACCGGCCGCCTGCCATGCAGATAATCGCCGCCATGAGAGATGACAGACGGAATCACGGCTGCAAGGAAATCGCGATAGAAGAGTTGCCGTTGCAGGCGGGAGACCGTCGGTACGCGGCGGGCACGATTTCAGGCACGTGGGCGGGTATGGGATCTTTCACCGTTGCCAGGCATGCGGTGAGGATCGGCGCCGTCGAGGCCCCGCCGGCGGGGCTCGCGGTCCGTAGTTTCAACGCAGCCGAGCGCTATGCAAAACGGGCCGGGATTTTTCGCTGACTCAGTATCGGGCATGCGGGACGGGTGCTAACCTGGGTCCATTTCCAGCCCGGATTCCCTTCCGCACATGTCGCTGCCGCCCCTCACGCCGGACCAGTCGGTCAAGCCGCCACGCTTCGAGTTGCGCATGTCGCTTCTCTATGCGGCTATTTTCCTGCCGATGGGCATCCACCTCCCGTATTTTCCGCTCTGGCTCGAGCATGTCGGGTTCGGCGCGCGTGAGATCGGCATCGTGCTTGCTGCGCCGATGTTCCTGCGGGTGGTCACCACTTTGTTGATCACGGCGTCGGCCGACCGGGCGCGTGACCGCGCAAATGTGTTGCTGGTGCTTTCGGTTTCCACGCTCGTGCTGTCGTTCGGCTATTTCCTACCGCCCGGCTATCTGTTGATCCTGGGTGTCTCGCTGGCGCTGGCCGTCGTGTGGACCCCGCACGCGCCGATTGCCGATTCGCTGGCGCTTTCGGGCGTGCGGCGCTTCGGCAGCGATTATTCGAGGATGCGCATCTGGGGTTCGACGGCATTCCTGGTCGCGAATTTCGGCGGCGGTTTCCTGCTCTCGTTCACCGGCATCGGCGCCGTCCCGGTGTTGATCTCGGCCGGGATGGCAACCGTCGTTGCCGCGTCGCTGGTCGTGCCGCGGCTCGGCCGCCCGCGTAAGGCATCGCCGCTCTCCGCCACCGAACTGCAACAGGGTGCGCCGTCGCTGCTGAGGCCGGCCTTCCTCTATTTCGTCGGTGGCTGCGGGCTGGTGGTCGCCAGCCATGGCTTTCTCTACGCGTTCAGCTCGATCTACTGGCAGTCGCTCGGCATAAGCGGCGGCGTCATCGGGCTCCTGTGGTCGTGGAGCGTCGTCGCGGAAGTCGGCATGTTCGCGATCTTTACAAGATTGTTCGGCCGCAC
>JAEWFU010000424.1 GCA_023388675.1 Pseudomonadota bacterium
GCATATAGGTGATGAGGCCGGTGGTTTCGCCGCCGATCTCGACACCTTCGTAGAGCCGCTGCGCCACCTGCATGGTGCGCGATGCCGAGAAGCCGAGCTGTGAGGACGCGGCCTGCTGCAGCGTGGACGTCGTGAAGGGCGGCGCCGGGTTGCGCCGGGTCGGCTTGGCCTCGACGGAAAGCGCCTTGAAGGCAGCACCTTCCAGCATCGCTTTGATGTCGGCTGCCTGTTCCGCGCTCTTGATGTCGAGCTTCTGCAGCTTCTTGCCTTCGAACGCGGTCAGCCGCGCCTCGAAGTCCTCCAGCCGCGGGGTGGCGAGCAGGGCCGCGACCTGCCAGTATTCCTCGCGTACGAAACGCTCGATCTCGGCCTCGCGGTCGCAGACAAGACGCAAAGCAACCGACTGGACGCGGCCGGCAGAGCGCGCACCCGGCAGCTTGCGCCACAGGACGGGCGACAGCGTGAAGCCGACGAGATAGTCCAGTGCGCGGCGCGCCAGATAGGCGTCGACGAGCGGCGCGTCGATCTCGCGCGGATTGGCCATCGCATCGAGCACCGACTTCTTGGTGATCGCGTTAAAGACGACGCGGCTGACAGGCTTGTCCTTCAGCGCCTTCTTTTGCCGAAGCACTTCCAGCACGTGCCAGGAAATGGCCTCTCCTTCGCGATCCGGGTCGGTCGCGAGGATGAGGCTGTCGGCATCCTTCATCGCCTTGGCTATGTCGCCAAGCCGCTTGGACGAGGGCCCGTCCACTTCCCACGACATGGAAAAGTCGTCGTCGGGCCGCACCGAGCCATCCTTGGCGGGCAGGTCCCGGACATGGCCAAACGAGGCCAGAACCTTATAGTTCGAGCCCAGATATTTGTTGATTGTCTTGGCCTTGGCAGGCGATTCGACGACGACGACGTCCATGTGCTGGCGTATTTCCCCAAGGCGCAAATAGCTTCCGCGCCGCTCTAACAACTGAAAAAACAGCCCGTCACATGGCCGTGCTTTGCTGCCCGGTCAAGGCCCAAGCGGTATTTCGCTTCGGCGGCCGCCAGAAATGCAACTAAAAAATGTAATCAGCGGAGTTGCAATTCCAGATAAATTGACTAGCCTCTAATGAACGCAAGGGTTGTTGAGACTAGCAATGCAACCTTGTTGCCCGGGCTGCGGCAGGTCCTGGCAAATGTGCGAAGCGGGGCAAATGTGCGAAGCGGGGTAGCAGATGCAGCAGCAACGCAACCGACGACGTACCGATACGCTGGACTACATGCAGTCCATGCTCGGCCAGATGCGAACGATGGCCCAGGCCGAGCGCTGCGACATGCTCGCCTATCTTATAGAGATGGCCTATGTGGAAGTCAGCGACATCATTCGCGGCGATCGCCCCTCAAGGGTCGGGGCCGAGCAGCGAAACCCAGCCACCGCCGTGCCTTTCGATCCTGCCCGCAAGGTCAAGTTCCAGTAGGATCAGAAACACCTGCGCCGGGTGAAGCCCGGTGTGATGGATGATCTCGTCGATCGGCGTCGGCACCGGACCGAGCGCTTCCATGAGGCGCGCACGGTCGCCGTCGTCGGGCGGGGGTGTCGAGAAGTCAGGCGGTTCCTCAAGCGGTGATACGGGCGAGGCGGGCGGCGTTCCCGCAAGCGGCGCGATCAGGTCCAATACGTCGCGCGCCTCGGTAACGATCGACGCACCGTCCTTCAGGAGCCCGTTTGCACCTGCCGCGCGCGGGTCGAGCGGCGAACCGGGAACGGCGAAGACGATGCGGCCCATCTCTCCGGCCAGCCTGGCGGAGATCAGCGAGCCGGATCGCAACGCCGCTTCGACGACGACGAGTCCGAGGCCGAGGCCTGCAACCAGCCTGTTGCGGCGCGGAAAGTCGCGGGCGCGCGGTTCCCAGCCGAAAGGCATTTCCGAGATCAGCAGCCCGCGCTCGCCGATCTCGGCCGCAAGGCCGACATTTTCCGGCGGGTAGGGGCGGTCGAGCCCGCCGGCAAGGACTGCAATGGTGCCCGTGCCGATACTGCCGGTATGCGCAGCGGCGTCGATTCCGCGCGCAAGCCCCGACACGATCGCGTAGCCCTCGCGCCCGATCTCGCCGGCGAGCATGCGCGCCATCCGGACGCCGGCCGCAGAAGCATTGCGTGCTCCGACGATGGAGATGGCAGGCATGTGGCCGACGGCTGCGTCTCCCTTCACCGCGATGATCGGCGGCGGCAGGTCCATGCGGCGCAGCATCGGCGGATAGTCGGCTTCGCCGACGGCAACGAATCGGGCTCCGCAACGCTGCGCCGCCTCCAGTTCGGCTTCCGCCTCGCGCTCGGAAGGAATGCGGGATTGCCGCTTCGCGCCGCCGCGCGATGCAAGTTCGGGCAGCATGGCGATGGCGGCCTCGGCCGATCCGAAGCGGTTGATGAGGTCGCGGAAAGAGGCAGGTCCGACATTCTCGGTGCGAATCAGGCGAAGCCAGTGGAGCCGCTGCCGGTCGGAAAGCCTGAGGCCAGCCGCCGGCGCGTCGTTCATCCCTTGGCCCCGATCTTCGATTCCGTGCCGGCAAGCAATCTGGAGATGTTGGCGCGATGCTTGATGAAGACGAGCACGCTCATGAGGGCAACGGCGGCGGCATAAGCGGGCAGTCCAAGCAGGTAGAACGCCACCGGCGAAACAATGGCGGCGATCAGTGCGGCAAGCGATGAATAGCGCGACAGGAACGCCACCGCGAGCCATGCAGCCGCGAAAGCCAGCGCGCCTTGCCACGCGAAAGCGATAAGCACGCCGAGATAGGTGGCGACACCCTTGCCACCCTTGAAGCCGAGCCATGCCGGAAAGAGATGGCCGAGAAAGGCGCCGATGCCGGCAGCTATTCCGGGTTCCAGCCCCCAGCGCGCCGCGACGAGCACCGCAACCGTTCCCTTGAGGGCGTCAAGAAGCAGGGTCAGCGCCGCAAGTTTCTTGTTGCCGGTACGCAGCACATTGGTCGCGCCGATATTGCCGGAGCCGATCTTGCGCACGTCGCCCAGACCGGCGGCGCGCGTGATCAGCAGCCCGAACGGGATCGACCCGAGCAGATAGCCGAATGCGAGCGCGATGATGACGGGCGTCAAGGCCAAGGTTCCCCCTCCCGGCAAGATGTCAGTTCAAAGGCGGTGGACTGTGCGGCCAGCAACGAGCGTTTGCAAGACCCTGCCCTGAAGGCGTGCGCCCTCGAAGCAGGTGTTCTTGGAGCGCGACCGGATATCCTCCTCGCGCACCAGCCACGGCTCGTTCAGGTCAACCACGATCAGGTCGGCCGGCGCGCCCGGCGCGAGCGTACCGCCCGGCAGGCCGAAGCGCTTCGCCGGCGCCGTCGACAGG
>JAEWFU010000446.1 GCA_023388675.1 Pseudomonadota bacterium
TTTGCCGACGGTCGCGCCGGAGCAGTGGCTTCCGGCACCGACGCGCCGAAGCCTGCCACCAGGAAGTCGACGGCCAAGCCAAAGGCCGGCGGCGGGGAACAGGGCTCGCTTTTCTGAAAGGCATCGCGGAGACAAGGCGATGAACAAGAGGACCAGCGAAGCCGCGTCAAAATCCGAGAATGCAGTTCCACATGAATTCTACCACGGGACCCGTGCCGACCTGAAACCGGGCGACTCCTTGACCGGTCACTCAGCCTCCTTCGTCAGGGCAGCACGCAGGCGACGGATTTCCTGATTGAGCGCGATCATTTCTGCTGGCGTCATGCCAGCCTTGGCGAACAGCGCCTCTCCGAGACAGCGGCTCTGTTCACGGAGCGCCCTGCCTTGATCGGTCAGATTTACCCGAACGCTGCGCTCGTCCTCGGTGCTACGCGCACGGCGCACCAATGAGGCAGCTTCCAGGCGCTTGACGAGAGGCGTGATCGTGCTTGGCTCGAGGTCGAGCCGAGCGGCGATCGCACCTATGCCGAGCCCATCCTTCTCCCACAAGACATTCAGCACGAGGTACTGCGGATAGGTAATTCCCAGCCCGTCGAGCAGCGGCTTGTAGAGCCGGCCGACCGCCATGGACGTGGAATAGAGCGAGAAGCAGAGCTGGTCTTCGAGGGGGAAGTTTTGAGCCATGATGATGCATACCACGCAATTGTTTATCGCGGCAAATAAATGCTGGACAGCCGGTTGGCAATGCGTTACCAGATAATTATCGCGATAATTATTTTCGCAACATCAATCCAAGGAGCCGATATGTCAGTCAAAGTCCTTTATAGCACTCAAGCCACGTCCACCGGCGGCCGCGACGGTAAATCCCGGATCGAGGGCGGGCGGGAGATTGCCCTGTCCACACCGAAAGAGCTGGGCGGCAGCGGGGGAGACGGCGCAAACCCCGAACAGCTCTTCGCTGCCGGCTATTCAGCCTGCTTCCTCGGCGCGCTGAAGGCGGTCGGGTCTCAACTGAAGGTCAAGGTCCCGCAAGATGCCGCGGTCACTGCTACTGTCGGGATCGGGCCGCGCAGCGAAGGCGGCTTCGGCATCACGGCCGCGCTGGAGATCAGCCTGCCGGGCCTTGCCCGTGACGAAGCCGAGCGGCTGGTCGAGGCCGCGCATCAGACATGCCCTTACTCCAATGCGACAAGAAACAACCTCGATGTCGCGTTGACGATCGCCTGACTTCTGTTGGTGCCGAAGTTCTGTCTCCGGGGCGTTCGCCTCCGGGGACAGCGGAAAGGAATCCACATGTTTGGAATTACGCCCATTGGCTGGCTTCATACGCTGGGCAGCCTGCCCGCCATCCCGGCTGCCGCCTACATGCTTGTCCGCTACGGCCGGATAACGCCGCGCTCGACCGCCGGTCGTATCTATTTCGCCAGCATGGTGATCGGCGGCCTCACGGTCTTCCTCGTGGCCAAAGCACCCGAAAGCCCGATCATCGGAGCGGCTACGCTTCTGTTTCTTTTCGCCGGCTATACTGTCGGGCGGGTCACGGCGCTGGGCCGCGTCCGCTGGTATCTGGAAACCTTCCTTCTTACCTTCACCGTCTTCCTGCTGATGGTCCCCACAGTCTCGGAGATATTGCGCCGCGTTCCCGATGGCCATCCGATCGCGACGGACCCTACCTCTCCCATTCTGAGGGGTGCGCTCGCGGGTCTAGCGGCAATGTTGATCCTCGGTCTGACCGCACAATTCATCTATCTTTTCAAGTTCAAGGGCAGCAGGAAGGAGCACTGACAAGCACTGGCATTTCCGTCAGGCACTGCATGGCCAACGCATCGTTGCAGCGCATCCTCGACGCCAAAACCGAGATGGCGCATGGTATCTTGTCGGAGCTTCACATAAGCGAAGGCAGGAACAGGCTGATCTGCGGGAACATGACGATCAGCAGGATCAGAACCAGATAAGCGATCCAGAACGGCAGCACGCCCTGGAATATCTGGTACATCGTGACGTCCCTGGTCATCGACGCGATGGCGAAGACGTTGACGCCGATCGGCGGGGTGACGACGCCGAGCTCCACCATGATCACGACGAGCACCCCGAACCAGACGGGATCGAAACCCGCGCTCATGGCGATCGGGTAGAACAGCGGGACAGTCAGCACGAGCGCCGGCAGCGCGTTCATGAACATGCCGATCAGAACGTAGAACAGAAGGATCGCGCCGATGAGCTGATACGGTCCGAGTTGCAGACCGATCACCGCGTCTGCGATCTGCTGCGTCAGCCCGCTGATGGCGATGAAGCGGCTGAAAGCGGTCGCGAACATGAAGATGATGAGGATGCCGGCCGTCAGGCGAATCGTCTGTTCGATCGAACGCCGGAAAGCTTCCCAGGTGAGACGCTGCGTCGCGACAGCGATCAGCAGCGCGCCGAACACGCCTACGCCGCCCGCCTCGTTCGCCGTGACCGAGCCCGTGTAGATGCCCCCCAGAACCAGAAGCATCAGCAACAGGATCGGCCAGACTTTCGCGCTCGACCGCAAGCGGTCGTCCCAGTGGCTTTTCTCGCCACGCGGCGCCAGCGAGGGGTTGAGCCAGGCTCTTACCGTGATCAGACAGACGAGGATCACTGCGAAAAGTATGCCCGGCAGCACCCCCGCCATGAAAAGCTTGCCGATCGAGACCTCGGTAATCATGCCATAGACGATGAAGGCGAGGCTCGGCGGGATCATCACGCCGATGGTTGCCGCGCACGCGATCGAGGCTGTGGCCAACTTCATGTCGTAGCCGTAGGAGCGCATCTGCGGGAGGGCGATCGAGCCCATGCTGTAGACGCCCGACAGTGTGTCCCCCACGATGGAGGACAGGCCGGCGCAGGCGACGGTGCTGGCAGATGCCAGCCCGCCCGGCAGATGTCCGATCCACCGATAGGCAGCGCGGTATAGCTCTTCCGCAAAGCCGGATGCGACGATGATCAGCCCCATCCAGGTGAACAGCGGCACGACACTCCAGGTCTGGTCGCTGATCACGCCGATCGTGGTCGTTCCCAGACTCGTCAGACTGGCGCCCGACCCGATCAGCAGGCTGATACCAACCAGCGCGGCCAACCCCATCGCAGCCGCGACATGGACGCCCAGGAAGATGAGGGCGAAGCACATCGCCACCACCAGGACGCCCCGCGCCGCGCGCGACATCTCGAACGGGAATAGCTGCGGAAAGAGAATGAGGCACAGAATGAACGCGGAGACTGCTATCCAGATCAGGAGGAGGCCCCAGCAGCGGATGTCGTTGCGGCTCGCAAGTTCGCGCAGCGTCGAAATCAGATTGGCCAGCAGCGCCAGTGCGAACAGGGCCAGGAAGATCGCGCCGCATAAAACGAAAGGCCACTCCGGCACTCTCAGCACGCCGGTGACGATGGCGTTGCTGCTCAGATAGAGCGTCTGCTGCACCACCTGCGCCGCAGTGATGACGATGGCACCAAGCGTCAGCATGAGGCCGCCGGCGAGCGTCGGCAGCCGCGCATAGCCGGGCATCATCTGCAAAAGAAAGTCGACGCGGATATGCGCCCGCGAGAGTTCCACGGCAGCGAGGGCGGACAACGCAACCAGGATCATCATCAGCCCGGTCATTTCCATGCCGCCCGGCACGACGATGGAGAACAGGTTGCGCAGGGCGACATCGGAAACCGTCACGCCCATCGTTATCAGGAGCGCAACGCCCCCGGCGAGAATCGAAAAACGAGCGGGCCACGCAAGCGCGCGCTCCAATCCCCGGGCCGGAGTGCTGTCCGACGGTCCCGCGTCGTCAATATCGGTCGTTGCCAATGAAGTTCCCGTCAGTCGTCTGGTCCTCTCGCCCGGCACCTTGCCCCACCGAGGAGCTGGCAGATGCGGGCAGAGGGGCGTGCATCGCGCGTTTGGACGGTCGCGTTGCCGCGACAGCCGGACGCATCAATCGTGTCAGTTCTGGTCGTACAGCTTCAGCAATCGCGATGCCTCGGCGAGAATCGTCTCACCTGGCAGGCCGGCCGCGGTCGCCTTCTCCACCCATTCATCCCATAACGGCTTCATCTCGCTCGTCAGCGTTGCCTGGTCCTCCGGCGACAGGGTGAAGATGTTGTCTGCGGGAATTCCGGCAATGGCGGTTGCCGCGCCGTCGGTGGTGTTGTTGAAGAAGTAGACCGGCATAAGGTCGGCAAGGTGCTTCTTCTCCTCCTCGGTGAGTTTCGCGTAGGTGTCTTTGTTCATCACCGTCGAGTATGTGCCGGGATTGAGATTGACCAGCGTGTGGTAGGTCGTCACCTCGTTGAGCTTGAAGTTGTTCACCCAGCCCCATGCGCAAAGCACGCCGTCAACGGCACCGCGCTGCATGGCAAGATAGGCATCGGGGCCGACCATCACGCTGGCGCTGGCGCCAAGTTTCTCGACGACCTGCACGCCGCCGGAGTCCTGCGCGGCCAGGACCTTGCCCTTCAGGTCCGCGAGGGTCCGGACAGGCTCCTTGGTGTGCAGATGCGATCCCATCGCGACGAATGTCGCGAGATCGACTACGTTGTCTGCGTCGGTAAACAGCTCTCGCATCTCCGGGAACATCTCGCACAGCCGCCAATAGACGACGCTCGCGACAGTCTGGTTCTTCGACATGCCCGGCAGGCTGAAGAGTTCGAGCTGCGGAAACTTGCCCGGCAAGGCCGGATGCCAAACGAAGCCGATGTCGAGAAGCCCCGAGCCGGTGGCCTGCAGCCAGTCCTTGAAGGGCGTGACCGAATTCGGCGGGAAATAGGCCATCTTGGCGCGGCCGCCGGTGATGGCCTCGAGCTGCGCGCCGAAGCGCCGGTCCATGTCGTTCCACGGGGTCCCGTCCGGCGAGGCGAACTGCATCTTGAGTTCGAATTCCTCGGCCGCGGCCGCCGGCCCGGTCGCTGCATGCGTGCCAGCAAGTGTTGCCAGCGTCAGACCGCCAAACGTTCGGCGGCTGATTCCGCTGCCGGATAAGCTCTTAATCCGATCCGAAATTGTCATCATTTCCCTCCCGGCCTCCCACGAGGCTTCCTCGCGACGCCAACGCGGCGATGCTACGGCCAGGCTGCAAAGCGTTGGTCCCGAAGCATATACCCAATCGCCGGATGACGGTCCTCCATCAGGAAGGGTAGTACCCCGCAGCGGTTACGAACACTTATTTCTTCTAAATCGTTCTGTAAGCGCAGCTTAAAGCTGGATGTCAGCGGGTGATCCGGTGCCATTCCTCCTCGCAGCTCTTCAGTTCCTCGCGAAAATGGTCGTAGAGGTGGCGCGCGGCTCCAGACAGCGGACGCTGGGCCAGATGAATCAGCGCGAGTTCGACGCTCAGATGGGGATCGACGATCGGATTGACGGTGACGCGTTCGTTGTCGAGCTCCTTGAGGGCTATCCAGAACGGCAGGATCGACGACCAGTCCGTCTGCGCCACGAATTCCAGCCCGGCGGAAAGGCTCGCGATCGTTATCGTGCGCTCGACCGATATCTCGCCGTTGCGGGCCGCCTCCTCGATGCGCGGCCGCAGGCTGTGCGTAGAGGATGGCACCGAAAGCTTGAGCGGTTTCACCTGATCAAGCCGGATGGGCTCCATCGGTGCGAACCCACGGCGGGCGCCCGAAATAAGCGCGACGGGAAATCGCCCGATCGGCGTCGCAGACAGCCCCACCTGCGGTTTGGCAAACTGCCCGACATAAAAATCGAGGGCGCCGCCCGAGGTTTCCGCCACCAGGGCGTCCGCCGTTCCGCTGCCGATCTCGATGTCGACGCGCGGATATTCATGGGTATAGCGCGCGAGCGCGGTCGGCAGCACCGCTTTCGCGAGGCCCGGCGCAAATCCCGCCGAGACCGATCCGCTGAGGCCGGCGGCGAAATCTTCCAGTTCCATCTCCGCTTCCGAAACCGATGTGAGCACGGCAAGGCATCGATTGTAGAAGCGCCATCCGGCGGCTGTCGGGCTCACACCGCGCCGGGTCCGCTCGAGAAGGCCAGTGCCGAGACGCGCTTCGAGCGCGCTCATCTGCTGACTGACGCCCGATGGCGTGCAGTGAAGCCTTGCCGCGGCCGCACTGAGCGAGCCCTCCTCGCACGCGGCAACGAAATAGCGAATCTGCCTGAGGTCCATGGTGGGAATCCCGCATTTAGGGAAACTGATAACAGGCCTTAGGAAATATAACTACCGGTAACACCATGACGGAATCTATCGTCGGTTTACGGCTCTTGGGAGGAGCCCCCGTCGCTTGCGGGAATTCGTCCGCATCAGCGGTCAGCGCCCGCCGTGGCGCCCGAGGACAGGAGAACCGCATGCTGCCACTCGAGGGTTTTCGGGTGCTCGATCTCACCCACGTGCTGGCTGGCCCTTGCGCCACCCATCACCTTCGCTGCATGGGCGCCGAAGTTATCAAGATCGAACGACCCGGCGGCGGCGATCCGATGCGTGCGCTCGACATGCAACCCGAACTCGAAGGCCTCACGCCCGGCTTTCGCGCCCTCAATGCCGGCAAGAAATCCGTGGTGGTCGATCTTGCGACAGAAGAAGGTCGAGCCACCGTCTTGAGGATCGCTGAAACCTGCGATGTGTTCGTCGAGAACTTCCGTCCGGGCGTCGCGCGGCGGTTCGGACTTGCTCCGGACGACCTTGCGGCGGTTCGGCCCGGCATCATCTATTGCTCGATTTCGGGTTGGGGCCAGAGCGGCCCCAACAGCACGCGGGGCGCCTACGACCATGTCATTCAGGCAGCGACCGGCATGATGGCACTGCAGGGCAATCCAGCCGATCCCCCAATCAAGGTCGGCTTTCCGGTCATCGACATCGCAACGGGGATGTCGGCAGCCGAAGCGATCCTTGCGGCGATCGTGCGTCGGCTGCGCGGCGACACCGCACCGATCACGCTGGACGTCTCGATGGTCGACTGCGCGCTGTCGCTGATGTCGGGACCGGCCGCCAATACCATCGCGACCGGCAAGGCGCCGCCGCGCGTCGGAAACCGTGGTTTCGTGGGCAGCCCGGGCGCCGAGACTTTCGCCACGTCCGACGGGCACATTTCGGTTGCGGCAAATACCATGAGCCAGTTTGCGACGCTGTGCCGGCTGCTCGGCCACCCCGAGCTGGCACGCCCGCCTTATTTACCGGCGGGGCTATCGGCGGGCGCGTTTCTTGCCGATGCGGCGACGGACGATCTGCGCCAACGGCTGGCGGCCGCTTTTGCGGCCAGCCAGGCCGAGACGCTGGAACACGCCCTGAACGAGGCCGGCGTGCCGGCCGCGCGAGTGCGCAACCTGGGCGAATATCTCGCCGAAATCTATCCGTTGACGCCGGGCATCGGCGTTGCCGGCGAGGCGCTCGCACTTGGTCCCGCCTTTCGCTGGAGCAATGGCGAAGAGCCGTCCTTGCCGCCAGCACCCAGGCTCGGCGCAGACAACGAGATGTTCAATGCCAATACGCCGCCCGCGTCCACAGGACCGGCGCAGGCAGCACGACGATAACCGACCAGCGGGACTACCCGTTAGCGGACTTCAAGGGAGGAAGAAATGAAGCGTCGGATAAGAGATGCGATACTTTCGATGGCCATCGCTGCAGGCTTCGGTCTCGGCGTGACCGCCGCGCATGCGGAGCCGGAAGGCACGTTCAAATATGCCGAACAGGTCAAACTCATCACCATGGACCCGCAGCAGCAAAGCGGCAGCGGCGTTCCGTATCTGCGACCCGTGTATGAATCGCTGTTCGAAAGGGGCACCGACGGCAAGCCGGTGCCCTTGCTGGCGACCGGCTACGAGGTCGACGGGCTCGACGTGACGATCAAGCTGCGCGAGGGGGTCTCCTTCAGCAACGGAGAGGCCTTCAACGCCGAGGTCGCAGCCGCGAACATCAATCGCGGCGTCGAGCTCGCGATCGTCGAAGGCCTCAAGACCGTCGACGGCGCCGAGGCCATGGACGAATTCACGCTGCGGATAAAGCTGAAGGAACCTGACCCGGCAATCATCGACAGCCTGTGCCACACCGGCGGCATGATGCTGGCGCCTGCCGCGATCGCGGATCCCGCGCTTGATCGCAATCCGATCGGAACCGGCCCTTATGTCTACAACAAGGACGAGTCCCGCGAAGGCGAGGTTCGTGTCTACACGCCGAACCCCACCTACTGGGACAAGGACAAGATCGGCCTTGCCCGCTACGAGGTATGGGAGCTTCCCGATGACACAGCGCGCCTGAACGCGTTGAAAACAGGCCAGATAGACGCCGGCAACTGGCTGGCAAATCCGCAGTCGGCGATCATCGACCGCACACCGGGTCTGAAGCTCGTGCGCGGCACTGGCGGCCTGAACTATCATGTGATCATTTCCGACCGGGAGGGCACCGTCGTCCCCGCCTTTGCCGATCTCAACGTGCGCAAGGCAATGGCGCATGCCATCGACCGCGAAGCCTTCGGCAATGCGGTTCAGTTCGGCCTCGCCGAGAAGTCGTTCCAGCCTTACGGCAAGGGCGACTGGGCCTATGATCCGGCGCTGGAAGGCATCTACGAATTCGATCTCGACAAGGCTCGCGAGTTCATGGCGAAGTCGGAGTTCCCGGATGGCTTCGCCTTCGACATGCCTTCAATTCCGATCTACCAGTCGCGCCTGGAGGCGCTGGCCGGCTTCTTCAACGAAATCGGCATCACGATGAACATCGTGCCTCAGGAGCCGGGCACGCTTGCCCGCGTCAGCCGCACCACCAACTATCCGGCGACAAATCTCGTCTGGGCCACCAATACCGATCCGAAATTCCTGGCTCTGCGCTATATCTACGACGACGCCGCATACAATCCCTTCAAGGCGAAGCCGGGCGAGGAGCTGCTGAACCTGGCGAAGGAAGGCCTGGAATCGGTGGATACCACAATACGCGCTCCGATCTACCAGCAGATGGCAGCCCGGCTGGCGGATGAAGCGTTCCTTATCTTCGTCACCAACACGCCGATTCTGATCGGCGTCAGCGAGGCGACCGCGAACAACCCATCCGTGGTCTATCGCTTCGGCGAGGATTCGATCAATCTGCGCGGCCTGAAGGCCAACGACTGACAACGGATCCCCATGCTCAGGCTCATCCTTCAGCGGCTTCTTGCGCTGGTGCCCCTGCTGTTCATCGTCTCGGTGCTGACGTTCTCGTTTACGTCTCTGCTGCCGAGCGATCCGGTCGACCTGATCCTGGGTGACACGGGAACGGAGGAACAGCACGAGATGCTGCGCGAGCGGCTCGGGCTCAACCAGCCGGTACATGTCCGCTACATACAATGGTTGGGTAGAGCGCTTCACGGGGACCTCGGAACCTCGTTCTTCAACAGCGTGAGCGTGATGGGAGCGGTGATGCAGCGGCTTCCCGTCACGCTTTCGCTCACGGCAGTTTCGGCGATCATCGCCATCGTCGTGGGCGTTGCTGCCGGCATAACGGCCGCCTTGCGACCCCGCTCCTGGATCGATCGCTTCGCGACGCTTGGCGCCACCTTCGGTCAGGCAGTTCCGAATTTCTGGTTCGGCCTGATCCTTGCAGCCATCTTCGCCGTCAACCTGCGCTGGTTCCCGGCCACCGGTTTCACACCGATCACCGATTCCCCGTGGGAGTGGCTTCGTAGCGTAATCCTTCCCTCGAT
>JAEWFU010000034.1 GCA_023388675.1 Pseudomonadota bacterium
CGGTCGCCGAAACGCGGATTGCGCACCGCCACGCGAAACGCCGAAGCGTTGCGGGCACCGGAAGCAAGCGGTGCCGATGCACGGGTCGGAGACGACGATTCGGGTGCAAGATCACCGAAATCATAGCTGACGCTGGTGCAGGCGGTGACAAAAGCGGTCAATAGAAGGGCCGCGATCCGCAGCATCATTCCCCCCGGGCTCCAAGGCAGCAGCGCTCGAATCGCCTGCGCGCCAAGGCCAGCAATAATCGATGACTGCCGTTCCGTCATCCACGCGGCCGGTACCCGCTACTGTCGTATCGTCGAAAGCATTGATTTTCCGTCGCTTCCTGCCAAGAGTTCACGACAAAGTCATGAGGGCGAGCAGGGGAAGATGCGAATCATCGGCAAGATACTGAAGGGGCTTTTGATCCTCGTTGTGCTCGTGGCGGTGGGAGCCGCGGGCTGGCTCTATTTCGCGCCGCCTGCGCTGATCCGGGTGGGAACCGCCTATTCGGCCAAGATCGTGTGTTCCAACCATTTCCTGGCCGGACGCGATGCGCAGGCCGTGCTGGCGCTCGACGTGCAGGCGCCGGGGCACCCGCTGCTCAAATACATCTACGTCGATGTGGACGAGGCGGCCGGCAGCGTTTCGGCCAAGCTTCTCGGGTTGTTCGGAGAGGGACGCGCCATTTATCGCGAAGGTGCAGGCTGCGCGACCTTGCCGGCCGGCGCGGAATTGGCGGCTCTGGAACCGCTTCCGTCGGCCGGGATGCCGAATCCGAATGCGCTGTGGCCGTTCGGCGAGCGTGTCGAGGCATCGCAGGACCCTGCGCTTGCTAGCGTACTCGACGATGCGAACCTGACCGGCCCCGGCATGCGGGCCGTAGTCGTCGCCCACAACGGACGCATTGTCGGCGAGCGCTACGGCGACGGGTTCGGGCCGGAGACGCCGCTGCTGGGCTGGTCGATGACCAAGACCGTGACCGCCGCCATCATCGGCGCGCTGGTCGGCGAGGACAGGTTGTCGCTCGACCAGGACGGGCTGTTCGAGGAATGGGACATCGACGAACGCGGGACGATCACCATCGCCGACCTGATGGCGATGTCGAGCGGGCTGGAGTTCAACGAGGACTATGGCGACGTCACCGACGTAACCCGCATGCTCTACCTGCAGCCGGACATGGCGACATTCGCGGCCGACAAGCCTCTGGCGGGGCCGATCGGCGAAACCTTCAGCTATTCCAGCGGCACGACGCTGCTGCTTTCGCGCATCTGGCAGAACGCCTTCGACGATCCGGCAGAGGCGTTCGCGTTTCCGCGTGGGGCGCTCTTTACACCCATCGGCATGACCAGCGCCGTGCTGGAACCCGATGCGAGCGGCACCTTCGTCGGCTCGTCCTACCTCTACGCGACCGGGCGCGACTGGGCCCGGTTCGGGCAGTTCCTGCTCGATGAAGGCAAGTGGCGAGGTCAGCAGGTTCTTCCGGAGGGGTTTGTGTCGTGGATGCGTGAGGAGGCGCCGGCGTCCGAAGGCAAATACGGGCGCGGGCAAGTCTGGCTGGAGGGCTCGGATGCCGGGGCTTCGGCGCCGGGGCTTCCCCAAGACACGTTCTGGCTGCGCGGGCATGACGGGCAGACCGTGGCCGTCGTGCCTTCGCAAAGGCTGGTGGTGGTCAGGCTCGGCCTGACGCCTTCGAAGCTCGGCCATCGGCCGGAGCCGCTTGTCGCCGCGCTTGCGGCGTTGCTGCCGACCGAAAACGACTAGGCGCAGGCTTCCGATTTCCTGACAACGCGCATGTGCCGGGGTCGGCGCATGCAAACGGATTTTCCCATTGACATAACTTATGTGTTATATAACATTTAAGTTATAGGAGTGATTGGAGATGAACACTCTCGATGCCGCGTTTGCGGCTTTGTCGGACCCGACCCGGCGCGCGATCCTTTCAAGGCTCGCAACCGGCGAGGCGACGGTGATGGAACTGGCGGAGCCGTTCGCGATGTCGCAGCCCGCGATTTCCCGGCATCTCAAGGTGCTGGAAGGAGCGGGACTGATCACGCGGAGGGTTGAGGGCGCAAAACGGCCGTGCCGTCTCGCGCCGCAGGCGATCACGGAGATCGACCGCTGGCTCGACTGGCTGAGGAAGGCGATGGAGGCCAACTACGGCCGGCTCGACGCCGTCCTGATGGAACTGGAACGAAACGAAGGAAAGGAAGACCAATGAGCAAGCTGAAGCTCGTCACCGAGGGCGACACCCACGTCGTCGTGACCCGCCATTTCGCCGCCCGGCCCGAGACGGTCTATCGGGCGCATACCGAGCCGGAACTGATCCGCAAGTGGATGCTGGGCCCGGACGGCTGGACGATGACCGAATGCATAAACGAGGCGAAGCCGGGCGGTAATGTCCGCTATGCCTGGTCGGACGGCAACGGCAATGGGTTTCACCTCACCGGTGAATATATCGCGCTGGAGCCGTTCAGCCGGATCGAGCATGTCGAGCGCATGCACCTGCCCGACCCGACGCCCGACAACCACATCGAGACGCGTTTCGTGCCGGATGGCGACGGCACGCTGATGACCATGCGCATGACGCTGCCCGACAGCGCGACGCGCGAGGCGATGCTTGCCACCGGCATGGACCAGGGCATGGAGGCAAGCTACGCGCGGATGGAAGAGCTCATCGTGGCGGGCAAGCTCGCAGCCTGAGGCTCCGTCTTGCCTCCAGGCGTCGCGTCGATCATCCTCCACGTTCCATTCGAGGAGGCCACATGACTCGACGCGACTTCGACCCTGCGACCGTCACGCCCGACGGTCGTCCGCCCGCCAAGGCGCGGCTTTTCGATGCCACGGTTGACGGACCCTACCGTGGCTCGATCAACGGCGAGACCCTTGCAACGCAGATCACGGTCCTGACCTACGGCAATGACGAGCCGGGGGTCGGGCCAGTGCTGCATGTTCATCCCTACGATGAGGTGTTCGTTGTCCAGAAAGGCCGCGCGCGCTTCTTCGTCGGGGACCAGACGATCGACGCCGAGGCGGGCGACACGGTCATGGGCCCCGCGGGGGTGCCGCACAAATTCATCAATCTCGGCCCCGGACGGCTCCAGACGCTCGACATCCACCTGTCGCCACGCTGGATCCAGACCAACCTCGAATAGGAGGGCGCGGCTCAGCCGCGCCCGAAACCTCCGGCCGTCGGCGTGGTGAGGATGACGGCCTCGCCGGCCTCCAGCATCGTCTGGTCGCAGGCTTTGAGCAGTTCGACCTTTCCGTCGAGCCGGCGCACCTCCGTCGAGCCGGTCTCGCCGTCGCCGCCGCCCGCGACGCCGCGCGGTGGATGCTGTCGGTGCGAGGACAGGATCGCGCATTCCATCCGTTCAAGGAAGCGGATCGTGCGCCTCGTGCCGTCGCCGGCATTCCACTTGCCCTTGCCGCCCGATCCTTCGCGGATGTGGAAATCCTCGAGAAGCACGGGGAAGCGCAGCTCCAGGATTTCCGGATCGGTCAGCCGTGAGTTGGTCATGTGGACGTGGACGCCCGACGTTCCCGCGAAACCCTTGCCATCGTTGGTCTGGCCGGCCGGGGAGCCGGAGCAGATCGTCTCGTAGTACTGATAGGTCTCGTTGCCGAAGGTGAGGTTGTTCATCGTGCCTTGCGAATTGGCGATGGCGCCCATCGCCCCGAAGATCGCATTGGTGACGTGCTGCGAGGTCTCGACATTGCCGGCCACCACGGCCGCCGGGTAGGCCGGACGCAGCATGCAGCCCTCGGGAATGACGATGTTGATCGGCCGCAGGCAGCCGGCATTCATCGGAATGTTGTTCTCGACCATCACCCGGAACGCGTAGAGCACGGCCGCGCGCGCGACCGGCTCGGGCGCGTTGAAGTTGTTCTTCTGCACCGGCGATGTGCCGGTGAAATCGACGGTGGCCTCGCGCTTGGTGCGGTCGACCGTGATCTGCACCTTGATGACCTGGCCGGTATCGGTTGGGTATTCGTATTCCGAGCTGTCCGGCAGGCGTTCCAATACACGGCGCACGCTTTCGGCGGCATTGTCCTGCACATGGCCCATATAGGCCTCGACCGTCTCCAGCCCGAAATGCGTGACCATCTTGCGCAGCTCCGCCACGCCCTTCTCGTTGGCGGCGATCTGCGCCTTGAGGTCGGCGATGTTCTGGTGCGGGTTGCGGGCCGGGTAGGGATGATCGGTCAGAAGCGTGTGAAGCTCCGCCTCGCGGAAGCGTCCGCGTTCGACAAGGCGGAAATTGTCGAACAGCACGCCTTCCTCGTCCACGGTGGTGGCAAGCGGCGTCATCGAGCCCGGCGCGGTGCCGCCCACATCCGCATGATGACCGCGCGATGCCGCATAGAAGAGGATTTCCTTGCCGGCGTCGTCGAAGACTGGCGTTACCACCGTTATGTCGGGCAGGTGGGTGCCGCCGTTGTAGGGTGCGTTCAGAGCGAAGACGTCGCCCGGGTGAATGTCGCCCTCGTTGAGCCGGATGATCGTTTCCACCGACCGGTCCATGGAACCCAGATGCACCGGCATGTGCGGCGCGTTGGCGACCAGTGCGCCGGTGCGATCGAAGACGGCGCAGGAGAAGTCCAACCGCTCCTTGATGTTGACCGAATAGGCGGTGTTCTGCAGCGTCACGCCCATCTGCTCGGCGATCGACATGAACAGGTTGTTGAACACCTCGAGCATGACCGGATCGGCTGCGGTGCCCAGCGCGGCCAGCCGGCGCTTCTTCTCGATGCGGCGCAGGAGAACGTGGTTCTTGGCGGTGATCTCGGCCTGCCAGCCCGGCTCGATCACGATGGTCTGATGGCTTTCGATCAGCAGCGCGGGGCCAGTGATACGGTTGCCGGGAACGAGGTTCTCGCGGCGGTGGACGGCGGTGTCATGCCATTCGCCCTCGAAGAAGACTCTTCGTGCTTCCCCCGCGACGGCGGCGGTGTCACCGGTCGCGGCGTCGCGCTCGTCGCGGCCGGCGTTGCGGGTGTCCACGCCTTCAACGCTAATCGATTCCACCACCGCCGGCTTGTCGTCGTAGATGAAGCCGAATTGCGCCTTGTGGGCCGCCTCGAAGGCCTTGCGGGCATTGGCGATAGAGCCACTGTCAAAGGTGACGGGCAGGGCGGTATCGGTTCCCTCGTAGCGAACCTGCAACACCGGCTTCCAGCCGATGCGATCGGACGGCACGCCCTGCGCGGAAAGCTCCTCGGCGACGGCGTCGCGCAGATGGGCGATGGTCGCCTCGATCTCCGTAAGCGAGCTATCGGCAAGCGGCGCGAGCAAGGCCTGCTGACGCGAGGCAAAGATCGCCGAGAGACCGATGCCGTAGGCCGAGAGCAGGCCGGAGAACGGATGGATCAGCACGGCTTCCATGCCGAGCGCATCGGCTACGAGGCAGGCGTGCTGGCCGCCCGCGCCGCCGAAGCAGTTGAGCAGATATTCGGTGACGTCGTAGCCGCGCTGGACCGAGATCTTTTTGATGGCGTTGGCCATGTTCTCCACGGCGATCGTCACGAAGCCCTCGGCAACCGCTTCCGGCGTGCGGCCGTCGCCTATTTCTGCTGCCATCGCCGCAAATTTCGCGCGCACGGTCTCGGTGTCCAGCGGCTGGTCCTGTTCGGGACCGAAGATAGCCGGGAAGAAATCGGGCTGGAGCTTGCCAAGCATCACGTTGGCATCGGTGACGGCCAGCGGGCCGCCGCGCCGGTAGCATGCCGGTCCCGGATTGGCTCCTGCCGAATCCGGACCGGTCTGGAAGCGCCCCGCCTCGTAGTGCAGGACCGAGC
>JAEWFU010000534.1 GCA_023388675.1 Pseudomonadota bacterium
GCCGTGCGCAACCGCGTCACGGTGGACAGCGTGGTGGCCGTGGTCGACGGGCCGGCGCTTGCCGCCGGCGAGGTGACGGGCGACCGCGACGCGCTCGAAAAGCAGCGCGCCGCCGACGAATCGATCGACCATGACGACCCAGTCGAGGAAGTGTTCGAGGATCAGGTCGCCTGTGCCGACCTGATCGTGCTGTCCAAGAGCGACCTTCTGGACGACGATGCCAGGGTCCGCGCCGAAGCAGCGGTGGCCGAACACCTGCCGCGCGCGGTCAAGATCGTCGCCGCCGCCAACGGCCGCGTCGATGCCGGTGCCGTGCTCGGCCTCGGCCTCGCCGTCGAGGACGACATCGAGAACCGGAAAACGCACCACGACGACGAGGAAGACCACGAGCACGACGATTTCGACTCGTTCGTCATCGAGCTTCCCGCGATCACCAGCCCCGAGGAGCTTGCCCGCAAGGTGGCAAGCGCTGCGGAGGCGGAAAACGTCCTGCGCCTGAAGGGTTTCGCACATGTCGAGGGCAAACTCATGCGCCTCTTGGTGCAGGCCGTGGGACCGCGCGTCTCGCACCACTACGATCGCGCATGGGAAGCCGGCGAAGAAAAGGCTACACGGCTCGTCGTCATCGGCCTGAAGGGGCTCGACCGGGCGGCCGTGGAGCGGCTTCTGGCGGCCTGACACGATGCACATCCTCGCGACATCCTCCGCCTCGCTGGACGACCTGATCGATCCCGTCGATCTGGCCATGCAGCCGGGCGAGATGATCGCGCTGTCCTTCTCCGACAGCGATCTTGCAGCGCTTTCGCGCGCCTGGAAGGCCACCGACGGCGCCCTGCCCTCACTGCGGCTGGCAGCCCTGCGCGACCTGCGCCACCCGATGTCCGTCGACCTCTGGCTCGACGGCGCCGGCGGCAAGGCCAAGGTTGTCGTGGTGCGCCTGCTCGGCGGCCACGATTACTGGCGTTACGGCTGCGACCGGCTTGCGGAGACCGCCCGGCGAAATGGCATCGCGCTCGCACTGCTGCCCGGCGAATGCCGCGAGCGCGACGAGCGGCTGGCCGGGCTCTCGACAATCTCGCACGAGGAATACGACGCACTGCTGGCCTGTTTTCGGGAGGGCGGACGAGACAATCTCGCTCTTGCGCTGCGGCACATGGCGCGGCTCGCCGGCCACGAGGTCGAGGCAGCGGCGGCCGCCCCGATCACGAAGGCTGGTTATTACCTGCCGGGCGAAGGCGTCGTCGCGCCCGAACGGCTGGAGCCCGACGGCAGGCCCGTCGTGCCCCTGCTCTTCTATCGCTCGATGCTGCTTGCGGACGACGTCGAGCCCATCGATGCGCTGGCGCACGCGCTTGCCGAAAAAGGCATCTGCGCCCTGCCCGTCTTCATCGCCAGCCTGCGCGACGACGCGGCGCGAACGCTGCTCCATGAGACGGTGAAAAAGTTCGCCCCCCGAATTCTGATCACCGCGACCGCCTTCGCCACCGGCGCGGAACCCGGTGAAGAGAACATCTTCGACGAGATCGACCTGCCGGTCTTTCAGGTGGCCATCACCACCACGAGGCGCGAGGCCTGGGCAGAGGGCCAGCGCGGCCTCGCACCGGCCGATCTCGCCATGCATGTCGTGCTGCCGGAGCTCGACGGCCGCCTGATGGCCGGCGCGATCTCGTTCAAGGACACGGCGGCGCCAGATGCCGAGCTGGCCTTGAGGCCTACCGTCAACCGGCCGGAGCCCGACCGTGTCGAACAGGTGGCCGCCCGCATCGAGGCTTTCCTGAAGCTGCAACGGACGCCGCCGGCCGAGCGCCGCGTGGCGATCCTCGTTCCCGACTATCCGGCGGCGGCCGGCCGTACCGGTTACGCCGTTGGTCTCGACGTGCCGCAAAGCGTTCTGGAGATGCTGCACGACCTGAAGAAGGCGGGTTATGCGGTTGAGAAGATTCCGGCTTCGGCGCGCGAACTGATGCGACTTCTCGAGCATGAGAGCGCCGGCCTTTCGCTTGATGATTACAATGCCGCCTTCGCCCGCCTGCCGGAAGAAGCGGCGCAGTCCGTAACCGAAGCATGGGGCGAGCCTGACGAAGAATCCATGGTGGAAACGTCGCACCGCCCCCCACCTGCCTGCCGGCATTCTGTCCCCGTGAACGGGGAGAGGAAGGATAGCCGCGACCTCACCACCTCCCCCTTCTCCCCGTTCACGGGGAGAAGGTCCCGGCAGGGGGATGAGGGGCGGTGCGGCGTGTTCCGCTTCCGCGCCGCGCGTTTCGGCAATGTCATCGTGGCGCTTGCACCTGATCGCGGCCGATCCGCCGACCGGCGCGTCGATTACCACGATCCGACGCTGCCGCCCCGGCATGCGCTCGTTGCATTCGGCATCTGGCTGCGCGAGGTGCTTGCCTGCCACGCGCTGGTGCATGTCGGCGCGCACGGCACGCTGGAGTGGCTGCCGGGCAAGACCGTGGCGCTTTCGAGCAACTGCTTCCCCGAAATTGTCGCCGGCGCGCTGCCGGTCGTCTATCCCTTCATCGTCAGCAATCCCGGCGAGGCAGCACAAGCCAAGCGGCGCATCGTGGCGGTCACGCTCGGCCATCTGACGCCCGCGCTGGCAGGCGCCGGGCTCACGGAAGCGCAGCAGACGCTCGAACGGCTGGTCGACGAATATGCGCAGGCCGATGGGCTTGACCGGCGGCGGCGCGACCGGCTGGCGGAGCTGATCGTCCGGACCGCGGCCGAAACCGGCTTGGCAAGCGACGCCGGCGTTTCGACCGACAACCCCGACGAGGCGTTGCTGCAGATCGACGCGTGGCTGTGCGATCTGAAGGACTTCGCGATCAAGGACGGGCTGCATGTCTACGGTCGCTGCCCGGACACCGAAATCGATCCGCTGCGCAAGGCAAGCGCGGAGGCAGAAAGCACGGCATTGCTTGCAGCGCTCGATGGCAAACGGGTTGCGGCAGGTCCGTCGGGCGCGCCGGCGCGCGGCAGGACGGATGTCTTCCCCACCGGGCGCAACCTGTTCACGGCCGATCCGCGCACGCTGCCGACGCCGACCGCCGCCGCACTCGGCGAA
>JAEWFU010000549.1 GCA_023388675.1 Pseudomonadota bacterium
CCGCGATCATCGATCCCATCAGCAGCAGGATCGGCCAGACGGTCTTGAGCCCGACGATCCTCTCGCGCATCGAAACCGGCTCGGCCGCAGTCGGAGCGGCATCCGGATTGCGTCTGACGATGAACGCGATTGTCAGGGCATAGCTGGCTGCGGTCAGCGCTCCCGGCAACAGGCCGGCCATCAGCAACGCACCCACGGACGTTTCCGTGAAGACGCCGAAGAGGACGAGGCCGATGGACGGCGGGATCATGATGGCGAGCGTACCGATCACGGCCAGCGCGCCAGTCGAGAAACTGTCATTGTAGCCGTAGCGGCGCATCTCGGGATGGGCGGCTGCCGCCAGCGTGCCGGCGGCAGCCGTGCTCGATCCCGAGACGGCCGAAAGCATCACACCCCCCGCAACCGCGGCATAGGCGATGCCGCCGCGCATATGACCAAGCCACTTGTGCGAGGCTGCGAACAGGTCGCGTGTGAAGCGCCCAGCCGTCAGGAATTCGGCCATCAACACAAACATCGGCAGCGTCGACAGCGTATAGCTTGTCACGTGCTCGTATGGAGCGGTTTTGATAACGCCGATCAGCGGATAGATGCCACCTGTCAGGTAAAGCCCCAGCGCACCGGTGGTCAGCATTGTGAAGGCGACCGGCATGCCCGCGAGCAGCAGCACGAAAAGAAGCAGGGTCATTCCGACGGCAACGGAAACCATCACTCGTCTCTCTCAAGGTCGGTGCGCGGGAAGACGATCTCGACGGCGAGCCGCAACGCAAGCAGTCCGCAACCGAGAGGAACCCACACATAGCTCCAGTAGAGCGGAAACTGGATGACGCCGAAGCTGGTGTCCCGGTCGATGAACTTCGAGACTGCTTCCGTACCGGCATGCCAGGCGAGAAAGCCGAAGATGCCGGCGGCGATCAGCGCGTTCACACGTTCGACCGGGTTGCCCGGGATGCGAGCCAGCCAAGGCTTCAGCACATCGAGCCGGATATGACCCCCGCTGGCATATGTAGCCGGCAAGCCCAGAAATGTCAGGATGACCATCAGATACAGCGTCGTGAACTCAAAACTGCCCTGCAGCGGGCGATTGAAGAGATAGCGTCCAAGTGCGTCGATACTGATCGACAACATCATGACGAAGATCGCGAGTTGCGCGATTGCCATGAAAATTCGATCGAAGAAGGACAGCGCGCGCTCCAGCGGTCTGGGCATGGCATGCTCCGCAGGTGGGCGCTCCCGGACAATGCGTCCGGGAGCAAGGGTGTCGATTATTCCTGGAGGTACGAACGGTAGGCGTCGAGGGTCGCCTGTCCGGGCAGTCCACGCCCTTCCATCTGCTTCACCCATTCGGCCTCGACCGACTTCAGTTTTTCGCTAAACTGGGCCTGCGTTTCAGGCGACAGCTCGATAAGTTTGATGCCGAGCCCTTCCAGTTTTTCGTAGGCGGATCCGGTCTGCTCCTTGAACCCGGCGGCCATCGTCTCGCCGATCTCGGTGGCAACGTCGGAAATCACCTGCCGGGCGTCTTCCGGCAGGCCCTGCCATACATCCTCATTTACCAACGCCGCAAAGGCCACTGTGCCGAGGCTCGCATTGGTGGTGATCGAAGAAAGCACCTCCTCGATCTTATAGGCAAAGAGGCTCGGCGGATTGTAGATCGCGCCATCGACGGTGCCACGCTCCAGCGCGAGGTAGAGGTCCGAGGCCGGCACACGCACCGGCACGGCGCCGAGCGAACTGGCGATGAGTTCGCCGGTCGCGCCGGCGGCACGCATCTTCACGCCCTCAAGCTCGCTGACATCGTTGAGTTCGGTCTTCTTGGCGAACATCGCCTGGTAGGGCGGCGTCACCATGGTGAAGAGCGGACGCACGCCGTTACGCAGATATTCGCTTTCCAGGAGTTCGTTCTGGGCCAGCGTGGTGAAAGCGATGGAACCGGCAACAGAATCGGTGAAGAGCCCCGGCAATTCGACGGCGCTGGTCAGCGGCATGCGGTCGCTGACATAGACGACGCCGACCATGGCGATGTCGGTGACACGGTTGCGCACCGCGTCCAGCAGCCCGGCGGCCTTGGCAAGCTGCTCGGCCGGATAGAGCTGCACCTCGATACGGCCCTCGCTGCGCTCCTCGACCATCTGCTTGAACGGCTGCGCCGAAAGCTTCGAGCCAGCATGAGTCAGCGGAAACTGGTCCGCATATTTCAGGACGATCTTTTCCTGCGCGTAGAGCGCGGTCGATGCAAGCGAGGCGGCCAGCGCGATGCCGGCCACTTTAAGGGCATTGGTGATCTTCATGCTTTCCTCCATCAGAATTTTTCTGGTTCTTGGTGCTGGTAACGTTCACGCCGGATCCGCCTGCCAGCGGAAGCGTGGCGGCTTGCCATCGAGGAAACGCTGGGCCGCTTCCTTGTGGTAAGCCGTCTCGAGGCATGCGGCCTGAGCGACGCTCTCTGCTTCGACGGTCTGCCGCAGGTCGAGCCCGAAGCTCTGGTTGAGAAGGTTCTTCGACAAGGCGAATGCCGTTGCGGACGCCTCGACAAAGCTTTTTGCCATCGCCGTCGCCGTCACAATCAGCCGGTCCTGTTCAACGACCCGCGAGGCAATACCCAGCGCCAATGCCTCCTCTGCATCGACTTCCCGTGCACTGAGGATGAGTTCCCTCGCCCGCCCCATGCCGACCCGTCGCGGCAAGGAATGGTGGAGCGCGAAATCCGGCACCAACCCGATGCGCGCGAACGACGCGCAGAACCGCGCACGTGGCGTAGCGACGACAAAGTCAGCCGCGAGCGCCAGGCCGAAACCCGCACCGTAGGCGGGACCGTCGACCGCTGCGATCAACGGCTTTTCAAGCGAAAGCAGCGCAAGCACGGTTTCACCGGTCTGGCGCATGCGCTCGCGCGCATCCTCGATGCCGGGCTTCCTGTCCCGCATCGACGTGATGTCGCCGCCCGCGCAGAAGCTGCCTCCCGATCCGGTTATGACACAGGCACGGATGTCGGCGTCGCGAACGAGGCGGCCGACGGCCTCGCGCAGCTCGGCGCGCATGGTCATGTCGATGGCGTTGCGGCGCTCGGGCCGCTTCAGCGTCAGCGTGGCGACGCCGCCGTCGACCTCAAGCGCTATCGTTTCGAAATCTGCCACGCCGGATCGCTCCTCCCGATTGATCGCGCGCTAAAGTACGTAATAGTGTACTATAGAACTATCTGGGTGCAAGCGGTCATTCGAGCGCATCGCTCCAGCCCGCGAGAACGCCACCCTTGTCCAGCCATGCCAACGGCACCTCGACGGGCAGGTCGAGGAACATCTGCGCGTAGGTCTTGGCCTGCGGGTCATAGCGCAGCGAGGCGGTGCCGCCGCCGCCCAGCACGTTCTCCAGCAGGAAATTGAGCGCATGGAACCCGGGCATCACATAGCGGTGCACCGGACCTTCCAGGTAATGCGCGAAGAACTGCGCCATGTGCTCCTCGGTGACCTGCTCCGCGATCAGCGAAAAGAATTCCGGACGGCGCGCGATCACTCCGATATTGGCGTGGTTGCCCTTGTCGCCGCTGCGCCCCCATGCGAGCGCGCGAAGCGGCACCGTCTCGGTTGCACCCGCGAACGGGGGCATTTCCGGTGCAGGGTGGCGGGGAGGGGCTTCAGAGGCTTTGGAGGCCGGGACGGCAACGGGGATCGCTTCTTCGCCGATGCGGACCTCGACCGGAACCCGGTCCTTCGGCCACAGGAAGGAATGGACCCGTAGCACCGGTGCCGGTTTCGGCCGCCCGTGCAGGACGCCGGTGAGGCCTTGGGCCATGGCCACGCCGGGATGGGCGAATTCGCGCGAAAAGATGTCCAGCGCCTTCATCTCGTCGTGCTTGAGGCCGATCTTGACGACGACTTCGCGCGCCTCGAACGGCCGCGCATTGGCTCCATAGGTGTCTTCGGCGCCGATCACCTCGATCGACACCTCGCGAAAGGGCGCGAAGCCTTGTTCGGCCATGAGGCGGCGGGTGCGCTCCACCAGCGCCTCGGCGGTGCGGCGGCC
>JAEWFU010000115.1 GCA_023388675.1 Pseudomonadota bacterium
TCCATCGACAGCGCCTGGATCTTGGCCTTCATCTTCTTGCGGTCGCGCAGCACCTTGGAAAGGTTGCCCAGCGCTTCCGACAGGTTGCCGCCGGCCTGGCTCTGGATCTGGATCACCACGCCGAAGAAGCTGGCTTCGGCGCAGGGCATGGTCTCGGGCATGCGCATGACGGCTTCCGGCAGCGACAGGCCGAGTTGCTGCGACTCGACGATCCTGCGGAACTCGGTTCGCACGGGCTCGGGCGACTCGGCCGCGATCAGTCGCACGGAATCGTTGAGTGGCAGGCCCGACTTGACCGCGCGTACGATCACGTCGAGCGAATTCGGGAACTCTTCCAGGAATGCCTTCACCCGCCGGCCACGCTTGAATGACACGAACCAGCGCGGAATGCCGAAGGTTCCCGCCAGGAAGACGCCTGGCAGCACCAGCAGCGGCGTCCCGGCGATAAACAGCAGCACCGTCAGGAGAAACCCGCAAATCACGGAATAGAAGTAGAAGCGCTGTACGGTGACGCTCATGCCGGCCTGGCGCAATTGCACCTTGAGAGGCGGCTTCTTGGTGTTGAGGTTCCGCGTCTTCTGCTTGTTTTCCAGCTCTTTGAGCGAATCCTGGACCGACTTGCGGCGCCGTGCCGCTTCGGCCACGCGGTCGCGCGACGCCTTCACGACGGCGCGGTCGGTGTCGGCCCGCTTGATCGTCTCGAGCCGCTTTCCGACCTTCTTCTCGTTCTCGATCGAGGTGAACAGCAGCGCATAGGCGAGCGCACCGACGCTGAGCGTCGCCAGCGCGATGAAGGCCAGAACGGTGCTGTCCAGTCCGAACATCCCAGTCTCCTATGCAGTCCCCGCGCCGCGGCCGCGCCGCCCGGTCACTGCGTTTCCTTTTCCATGGCTTCCAGCGCGCCGGCGAGCCGCGCGTCCTCGCCGTAATAGCGGGCGCGGTCCCAGAAGGCCGGGCGGCCGATGCCGGTCGATACGTGTTCGCCGATGATGCGGCCCTGCGCGTCCTCGCCCTTGATGTGGTAGAGGATCAGGTCCTGCGTGATGATGACGTCGCCTTCCATCCCGATCACCTCGGTGATGTGGGTGATGCGGCGCGAGCCGTCGCGCAGGCGCGCTGCCTGGATGATGACGTCGATCGAGCCGACGATGATCTCGCGCACCGTTTTCTGCGGCAGCGTGAAGCCGCCCATCGCGATCATCGATTCCATGCGGTTCAGGCACTCGCGCGGGCTGTTCGAGTGGATCGTGCCCATCGAGCCGTCATGGCCGGTGTTCATGGCCTGCAGCAGGTCGAACACTTCCGGGCCGCGCACCTCGCCCACGACGATGCGCTCGGGGCGCATGCGCAGGCAGTTCTTGACGAGATCGCGCATGGTGACCTCGCCCTCGCCCTCAAGGTTGGGAGGTCGGGTCTCCAGCCGCACCACATGCGGCTGCTGGAGCTGAAGCTCCGCCGAGTCCTCGCAGGTGATGATGCGCTCGTCGCGGTCGATGTAGTTCGTGAGACAATTGAGCAGGGTCGTCTTGCCGGAGCCCGTGCCGCCGGAAATGACGACGTTGCAGCGCACGCGGCCGATGATCTTCAGCACTTCCGCGCCTTCCGGCGTGATCGCGCCGAAACGCACGAGCTGGTCGAGCGTCAGCTTGTCCTTCTTGAACTTGCGGATCGTCAGCGCGGTGCCGTCGATGGCCAGCGGCGGTGCGATGACGTTGACGCGCGAGCCGTCCGGCAGACGCGCATCGCAGATTGGAGAGGATTCGTCGACGCGCCGGCCGACCTGGCTGACGATGCGCTGGCAGATGTTCAGAAGCTGCTGGTTGTCGCGAAAGCGGATGTTCGTCTGCTCGACCTTGCCGCCGACCTCGATGTAGACGTTCCTCGAGCCGTTGACCATGATGTCGGCGATGTCGTCGCGCGCCAGCAGGGGTTCGAGCGGGCCGTAGCCCAGCACGTCGTTGCAGATGTCCTCGAGCAGTTCTTCCTGCTCGGAGATCGACATCGCGTAGTTCTTGATCGCGATGATGTCGTTGACGATGTCACGGATTTCCTCGCGCGCGGAATCCGCGTCGAGTTTGGCGAGCTGCGACAGATCGATCGTGTCGATCAGCGCCGAGAACACCTGGCTCTTGGTGTCGTAGTAGCTGTCGCCGCGTTCGCGGGGAGCACGCTTCGGCGGTTCGGGTGCTAGCGGCGGTGCCTCGATGGCCTTCTTCGCAGCCGGCGGAGCGGCGTTTGCCGGTCCGGCCGCCTGCTCCGGGCGCGCGGGCGCAATGGTCGTCGTGGCGGCCTCGCGGGGCGCCGCGGGTTCGGGTGCCGGTGTTCCGGTAGGCCGGAAAGCCGGTGTCTCCCTCTGTCCGCCGTCGTTGCCTCTCTTGCCAAACATGTCAGCGCCGATTCCGCTTTTTTTGATTTATTTCCTGAGCTTCAGCCGTTCGAGCAGATCGCCGAGCCCCGGCTTCTTCTTCGATTTGATTTCCGAGCGGCCCGTCAGCACATGCGCCATCTCGTTGATCGTCTTCACGATCGCATGCTGGGTGTCCATTTCGCCCAGCATCCTGCCGTTGTTGGCGGCGTTGCCGAAGAACGCGGGGTCGAACGGGATGACCGCCATCGGTTCGAGGTCGAGCGGTTCGGCGAAGTCGGCGGCGCTGATCTCGGGCCGCTTGGGCACACCGGCCTGGTTGATCACCAGTTTCGGCGGACCGTCGTTCGGCCGCAGTTTCTTCAGCGTGTCCATCAGGTTCTTGGTGTTGCGCAGGTTCGCGAGTTCCGGCGTGGCGGTGATGACCACCTCGTCGGCCTGCGTCAGCACGTTCTTCGTCCAGGCGTTCCAGACATGCGGCACGTCCAGCACCAGCAGCGGCGTGCTGCGCTGTGCGACGTCGATGATCTGCGTGAACGCCTCGGCGTCGAAATCGTAGGTGCGGTCGAGCATCGAGGGTGCCGCCAGCAGCGACAGGCGCTCGGCGCACTGCGCCAGCAGGCGGTCGAGATAGGTCTCGTCGATGCGCTCCGGAGAGAACACGGCTTCCGCGATGCCTTGCGCCGGATCCTGGTCGAAGTTGATGTTTGCAGTGCCGAAGGCGAGGTCGAGATCGGCCACCAGCACTTCCGAGCTGAACAGCGTCGACATGCTCCAGGCGACGTTATGCGCGACGGTGGAGGAGCCGACGCCGCCCTTGGCGCCGATGAAGGCGATCGACTTGCCCAAAGGTTCGGCCTGCGGGTCGACGAAGATCGACGAGATTACCGAGACGATATCCGCCATGGAGATCGGCGCGACCACGTATTCCGAGATGCCGAACCGGATCAGCTCGCGATAGAGCCAGACGTCGTTGTAATGGCCGACGACGACCACCTTCGAGGAGGGATCGCAGACCTCCGCCAGCCTGTGGAGCTCGGCGATGAGCTGCTTCGGTTCGTCCCTCGACTCCACGATGATGAGGTTTGGCGTCTGCGCCGAGTGGTAGAAATCGATCGCGGTGCCGATGCCGCCCATATGCACCTTCAGGTGCGCCTTGGACATGCGCCGGTCGGCAGCCGCCCGTTCGATCGGGCTGGCAACGCTCTCGGTTTCGCAGAATGCCTGGATGGAGATGCGCGGCACCGGCCGCAATTCGCTCATCGCGGCGATTTCGGTTTCATTGACCGCGTCGACATCCGTCGTCGCGTCGTAGGCGAGATTGCTCATGTCATGCGCCCCCGATACCCATCAATATTCGACTTCCGATTCCCAGCCGGTCGCACGCCGCCGGTACTGGTCGATCGAGACGCCCCTGCGCGTGCTGTCCACTTCGGACTGCTTGCGCGGCCCGAGGAAATCGGCCGGATTTGCCACCTGCGCCGCCAGATTATTCTGGTAGGAGCAGCCGAAATTCGCCCAATGCTTGTTTTCCGTATCTTCGAGCAGGTCCGCCGGCCAGCGGCCGCACTGGCCCGTCGACGCGGTCATTTCGGAATAGACCAGCCGGATCGGCGCGTTGTCGCCGTAGCTCGCCGCCTCGTAAGGCTGGTGCAGGATGTAGCCTTCCGGCACGCCTGCCGCGCGCAGCCTCTTCGCCATGTCGGCCGAGACCAGCGACGCGGCGTTCTGGTTGGGTGAGCCGTAGGGAGTCAGGATCGAGACCACCGGCGCTGCCGCTCGGTCGTAGTCGGCGATGAAGCCGTCCACCGCCGCACGCTGCACGCGCGACATCCCCCGGTCCATCAGCCCCACCGGGATGTCGATCTTCTTGTCCTTCTCGCCGATGACGATCGGATGCGAGGTGCGATAGTCGTCCGGTATGGAGCCGACCTGGATGCTGTCGCGGTTGGCGCAGCCCGCCATCAGCAGCGCGGCGACGGCTGCCACGAGGGTCAGGCGCGGCGCGTTGTTCAAGAGCACGTCAGACATGATCCACTCCGATCACTTGTAGATGAAGCCGACGACGCCGTGATAGCGCCCGGCCGGCCTGTCGGTCTGCATCGACCCGTAGACGCGGTTGACGCGCCCGAGGAAGATGCCCGCGCCGTCGCTTGCGGGTGTGAAATTGTCGTCCGGCTTCGCCAGGGCGGTGCGTGCCACCGGCTTGGAGATGTACGGCGTGACGAGGATGACCAGCTCCGTTTCGCTGCGGTTGAAGTCGCGGCTGCGGAACAGCGTGCCCAGAACGGGAACCTGTGACAGGCCCGGTATGCGGTTGTAGGTCTGGCGCACATTGTCCTGGACGAGGCCGGCGATCATCATCGAGCCGCCGGACGGCAGTTCGACGGTGGTATCGGCCAGGCGCTTGCGCAACGAGAGGATGTTCTCGCCCGCGACCTCGACCGAGCCCTCAGGCGTCGGTTCGGAAACGGATGTGCGCACGCGCAGGCTGATGCGCCCCGGCGATAGAACCACCGGCTGGAATTCGAGCCCGATGCCGTATTCGATCTGCGTCAGCGTGCGGACGAAGCGACCGTCCTCGTTCTCGACATTGGTGAGGACGTTGTATTCGCCGCCTGCCCGGAACGTCGCCTTCTCGCCGGACACGGCGGTCAGCGTCGGCTCGGCGAGCGTGCGCATGACGCCCGACTGTTCCATGGCGTTGATGTAGCCCTGAAGCAGGTCTGCGCCGCCGAGACCCGTTCCCGCGCGGACCAGTTGGCTGGGATCGAGCATGTCGAAGCGGAAGCCGTCTGTCTGCGCCACCATGTTGACGCCGAGCTGCTTCATGACGGAGCGGCTGACCTCGGCGACCGTGACCTTCAGCGTCACCTGGTCCTCGCCGATCACCCGCAGCATGTTGACGATGGCGCTGCCCCGCCGCCCGCCGTCGGGATTGTCGATAGCCACGCCGCCGGCGGCGTTTCCGCCTGCTGCCGTCTGCGAGTATTGCCCCGTCGTCGCCTCGCCGCCGCTCACGAACAGCGTCGCCAGATCGACGGCGCGCTTGGCGTCCAGCGGTGTCTCGACGGTTCCCGTCAGCACGACGTTGTCGTTCACCAGCTCCGCCCTGATGTCGGAGTTGGGCAGGAAGCGCTTCAGATGGTCCTGGAGGCCGGCGACGTCGCGCTCGACCCGAAGGTCGAGGCTCGCGATCTGCTCGCCATTGGGTCCGAAGACGAAGATGTTGGTTTCGCCCACGCGCTTGCCGAACAGGTAGATGCGGCGCGCGGTGCGGGTAACGGCATCTGCGACCCCGGGGTTCGCCACCAGTATGTCATAGGCGTCGCGCGGCAGGTCGATGACGATCGACTTGTTGAGACCCAGCTTGATGCGCTGGCTGGTCGACGTTGGTCCCACGGTAACCGTGCCCTGCGCGTGGCTGTCGACCGTCGTGGCGAGCAGGCCCAGGCCCGCGCCCGTGGTTGCCGAGAGCGCGATCAGCGAGACTGCGGCGGCGCGCAACAGTGTCTTTGCCGTTGCCAGTTGCTTCAAGGCTTTCATTTGCGAGCCCCCACTTCGCTCATCTCCCCGGACTTGATGAGGCGCACGGTTCCGCGCCTGCCTTCGCCGGAGACCAGATAATCTGCTTGGTCTTTAACCACTTCCTGGGTGTCGACGATCGCCCGCAGCGACAGTGCCAGCCGGTCCGCCATCTGCTGGGCGACCGTGATGATTTCCGCTTGCTGCGGCGTCAGTTCCAGCGTGGCGGTGTCGCCGACGCGCACGCGCCGTCCTTCCTCGTCCTCCTGGATCGCCTGATCGATGGCGAGCACCCGGATGTTCTTCAGGATCGTTTCGGTGATATACCCGTCTCCCCCGCCTTCCTGTGTCGTGGCACTGCGGGTCATGATGACGTCCACATAGTCGTTCGGCAGTATGAAGCCGCCCGCCGATGTGTCGGCGGCGATCTGCGTCGCAACCGCGCGTTTGCCCGACGGGAGGATGGACGACATGAAGCTCTGGCCCTCGCCGATGAGCTTCGAGCGCCGCAGCGGCTCGCCTTCGTAGATCGGCACGCGCGCGATCGCACCCTTGAGTTCCTCGATGGCCTCCGGGTCGCTGTCGCGCGTGATGAAGTTCTCGTTGATGCCCGCCGAAGGCCACGACTGCCAGCTCAGGTTTTCGCCGAGCGTCGCGCCCATGGCCACATCGCCGTCGAGCACCAGCACTTCGGTCAGCCGGATGGCCGGCTCGCTTGGCGCGCTGGCGACGATCTGGGCCGGCGGCGCCGACATGTTCTTGGCGACATAACCTGCGCCGATCGCCGTCGCGACGGCGACGCCAAGAATAATCACACGCGTTGGAGCCATTGTCCCGACCTCTTACCCCGGCAAATCCCAAAGCCGAGCCGGACTTTGCGGTTCCAATCGTCAAATTAGGGTTAATGGAGGCCTTACAATCGTGATTAATTTAAAGTTTACACGAACTGTACGGTTCCGTTGCTTACAGCGCGGTCAGGCGCGCCAGTGCCCACTGCATCGGCGCTGTCGAGGGATACATGATGAGGCCGCTGATGCCGAGCGCGACGCCGTAGGGAATGCCGACCTTGTCGTTGGCGAAGTGGCGCAGGAAGACGTTGTTTCCGGTAAGGACTGCGAGGTTCGAGCCGCGATAAAGGATCAGCAACAGCGTCAGCAGTCCGCCGATGATCGAGGCGTTGACGAGATAGGCGACCAGTTCGGTGGAAAAGCCCATCCACAGCGCGGTCGCCGCCAGCAGCTTTGCATCGCCCCCGCCCATGGCGCCCAGCGCGAACAGCGAGAAGGTTACCGAGAGCACCAGGCCAGCCACGGCGAAGTGCCAACCATATGTGGCCCAGTCCATGCCGGTCATCGGCGCGACGATCGCGAATGTGGCGATCAGGATCAGCGACACGCGATTGGCGATGGTCATCGAGAGCATGTCGGAAACGGCCGCAAAGACCATGCAGAAGGGAAAGACCACGAAAATCAGTGCTTCAAGCATCGCTGCATCATCCAGCCAGCATTTTCACTGGCACTATTCTAGCATCGGTGCGCTTAAGCTTTGGTGAAGCGGAGCGCATCAATGCGAAACGAAAATGGCCGCCCGGAGGGCGGCCATTCGTCTGGATGGACAACCTGCCAGAGCAGGTTTTTTTGGATTAGTTCCGCGTCTGAGCATCCTCCAGCTCGTCGGCCAGGAAGCTGAACTGGTTATCCAGCGCGTTGCCGAGCGTGGAAGCACCGGCAACGATGGCGAGCGCGATGAGGGCTGCGATCAGGCCGTACTCGATGGCGGTCGCGCCGGATTCGTCCTTAACAAAACGTGCAACGATCTTCGACATGGTGAGCTCCTTACTCGATGTGTTT
>JAEWFU010000138.1 GCA_023388675.1 Pseudomonadota bacterium
CGGGCGTCTCGCGCGCCGCGATCGAGAGCCTTGCGGAGAATTTCTCCGATGGCGTGGTCGCACCGGCCTTCTGGCTGGCGGTTGCCGGCCTGCCCGGCGGCATCGCCTACAAGGCGGTCAACACCGCAGACAGCATGATCGGCCACAAGACGGCGCGTCACCTCGCCTTCGGCTGGGCTGCGGCGCGCTTCGACGATCTGGTCAATCTCCCGGCCTCGCGCCTTTGCGCATTTCTGATCTGCGCCGCCGCCGCCCTGCTGCCGGGAACATCGCCGGCTGATGCCTGGCGGGCCGTGTGGCGCGACGCGCGGTGTCACAAGTCGCCCAACGCCGGCTGGCCCGAGGCGGCGATGGCCGGCGCGCTCGGCCTCGCACTGGCAGGCCCGCGCTCCTATGGCGGCGTTCTGGTCGATGACGTCTTCATGGGCGAAGGCGGCCGCCGCGAGGCAAACGCTGCCGATATCCGCCGCGCTCTGCAGCTCTACCGGATAGCCGACGCGCTGCTGATCGGCCTCGCCGGCATAGGCGCCGCAAGTGTGCTGGCTCTCTAGAATTCTATGCCCGCCTGCGCCTTCACGCCGGCGGCGAAGTGGTGTTTCACCTGCCCCATCTCGGTGACGAGGTCGGCCGCCTCGACGAGTTCCGGTTTGGCGTTGCGCCCGGTGACGACGACGTGCAGGTCCGGCCGACGCGCAGTCAGGGCTGCCACCACGCTGCCGAGGTTGAGATAATCGTAGCGCAGAGCGATGTTGAGCTCGTCGAGGATGACGAGGCCAAAACTCTCGTCGGCCATCATGTCCTGCGCCTTCGCCCAGGCGCGCCCGGCGGCCGCCACGTCGCGGGCGAGGTCCTGCGTTTCCCAGGTGAACCCCTCGCCCATGGCGTGCCAGACGAACAGGTCGCCGAAGCGCTCGAGCGCCTGCGTCTCCCCGGTCTTCCATGCGCCCTTGATGAACTGCACGACGCCGACGCGCCGACCGTGGCCCAGCATGCGCAAGGCGAGACCGAAAGCGGCGGTCGACTTGCCCTTGCCGGGACCGGTATTGACGATCAGCAACCCCTTTTCGACCGTCTTGCCGGCGACCTCGGCATCCTGCACGGCCTTGCGCTTCTCCATCTTGGCCTTGTGGCGCTCGGCCTGCATCTCGTCGATCTCGCGCATCACTTTACCTTCATCGGCAGGCCGGCGACCATGAAGATCACGCCGTCGGCCTGTGCCGCCACCATCTGGTTGAGGCGCCCGGCGGCATCCCGGAACCGCCGCGCCAGCGCGTTGTCCGGCACGATCCCCAGCCCGACCTCGTTTGCAACGACCACCCAAGGGCCGCGCGGGCGGGCGAGAGCATCGGCCAGGCGCTGCGATTCGACCTCGACGTCGCGTTCGGCGAGCATGACGTTCGTGAGCCATAGCGTGAGGCAGTCCACCAGGACCGGACGGCCGCCGGGCAAGGTTTCCAGCGCATCGACAAGGTCCAGCGGCGCATCGACGGTGTGCCATCGCGAATCGCGGCGCGCGCGATGGTGAGCGATCCGCTCCGCCATTTCCGCGTCGAGGGCCTGCGCCGTGGCGACGTATGTCCACGGCGCGGGCTCCGCAGCCAGCAATTCCTCGGCGTGGCGGCTCTTTCCGGAGCGCGCGCCGCCGAGGATGAAGGTCAGAGTGCCGGTGGGATCAGGCAAGGCTGCTTTGCGGCTCGCCGAGCCCCTGCGCGAAACGCGGCCGCAGAACGCCGACGGCGGCACCGAGCGCCAGCCAGAAGACGAGATTGGTCATCGTGACGGCCACCACGAAGCTGTGGTGCAGATCGGCCGGCACCAGCGTATCGTGGCTTTCCGGCTGCGGGGCGCCGATCACGTGCGGCAGCACGATAAGCGCGGCACCCAGGGCAGCAAGCGCCGCCGACCGCGTCAGTGCGATGAGAGCGAGACCGCCAGCGGTCGCAACCACCGTGCCGATCCACCAGACCTGCCGCGCGAAGAGATCGGCGGCGGGCATGCCGGGCAGTTCGGGCGGCAGGCCGAGCCCCGGCGCAAGCGTGAACACCGAAAAACCGGCGAAGCCCCAGAACAGCCCCTGCCGCCAGCCTGCGATGCCGCCGGCGAGTTCGGACCCGACCACGAGGAGGAGCGCGAAGCCGATACCGGTCACGACGGCGGCAAGGGCGGTGTAGAAGGTGCGCTCCAGCCCGTCGGCCGGCATCCAAGCCTCGTCGCCGTGGCTGTGGCCGGCGGCGGCATCGTGATCGTGCGCTTCCTCTGTGGCTGCCCCTTCCTCAGCGCCCGCGCCTTCATAGGCTTCGGCTTCGAGGATGAGCGGCACGGTGAAGGCCGTCTGCATGGCCGTCATGACAAGACCCGCGAACAGGCCGGCGAGCGCCGCGACGAACACGACGTTACGAAAAATGGTCATGGCTGATCTCGTCTTAGTGGCAGGGAAACGCCATCGAATGGCGGTAGTCGTGGCCGGCATTGTGCATCACCTCCATGTGGGAGAATCCCACGAAACCGGTGATGAACAGGCCGAGAAAACCCGCGAGCGAGAGCTGCACGAGACGCGATTGCGAGGAAGCTGCGCTAAGTGCGCCGGATGAGGTAGCCATGATTCGTCCTTTCCCCTCCACCCGAGGGAACGTGTTGCGATAGCCGGCGGCAGGTCTCCTGGCTTGCGGGTCACAGCCCTTCCCCGCCTTCCCGAAGCGAATGCTCCAGTGGCGTGTGGGGAAAGGCTATCCGCTCACAGTTGCGGGGGCAGCCGCGGATTCGGGCGCATTGGCCCTCACCGCATTCCCTCTGGTCCCTTGCGGGAACCGACGACGCGCTCACCATAACGCAATCGCCGGCTGCCGCAACACGCTCCCGGGTAATTTTTGCTGTGCGGGCTGTCCCCGGCGACCGTCATCGAAACGCAGTGCTCCCGTATTATGCAACCGCGCCGATCCCTCGAAAGCGACCGCCATGAACCTTGCAACCTATCTGGAAACCGCCGGCATCCTTGCCGATGCGGCCCGCGACGTGGTGCGCGCTTCATGGCAAGCGGATGGGACTACGGCCTTCAAGGACGACGGCTCGCCCGTTACCCGTACGGATATCGAGGTGGAGGAAAGGCTGCGTGACATCCTTGCCGTGCGCCATCCCGACCATGGCATTCTGGGCGAGGAATATGGGCATGACAGGCGGTCGGGCGCCTTTACGTGGGTCATCGACCCGATCGACGGCACGCGGCAGTTCGCGGCGCGGCTGATGAATTTCGGCGTGCTGATCGCGCTTTGCGTCGACGCCGTTCCGGTGCTGGGCGTGATCGACCAGCCGCTCGCCGGCCTTCGCTGCGTGGGCGCAAAGGGTCACGGCACGAGCCTCAACGGGAAGCGTGTGCGAAGCAGGCAGGGGTCGACGCTGGACGACGCCGTGATCTCGCTCGCCAATCCCCGCTCTTTCGAGAGCGCCGGCAGACAGGTTTTCGACGCGCTTTCGCAGCGCGGCGCGATGGTCGTCTACGACGGAGGCTGCATCGCCTATATGGCGCTGGCGAGCGGCGCGGTCGATGTCTGCCTGAACGGTGCCGACCTCGATCCCTACGACATCTGCGCCCTTGTGCCGATCGTTGAGGAAGCCGGCGGCCGCATCAGCACATGGGACGGCAAGGCGCCGACGATGGAAACCTCGGGCGCGATATTCGCCAGCGGCTCCGTCCCGCTGCACCGCGAGACGAATGGCATCATCCGCCGTGCGTTGACAGCCCGACCCGGCGCGACCTAAATGGTCGGCGACGGTCCTGTCGCCGCGAGGCGGCAGGCTAAGAGGGAATACGGTGCGCGCGGGTCTCTGCGCAAATCCGTAGC
>JAEWFU010000166.1 GCA_023388675.1 Pseudomonadota bacterium
CCCTATTCCCTGCTTAAATCCTGTCCCGCAGGGCGTACCAGTTGAGGGCGAGGAAGAGCAGCGGCGCGCGCAGGCTTCGCCCGCCCGGAAAGGGCGGTATCTTCAGGTCCTCGAACAGCTTCAGCCGGTCGCGGTTGCCTGCCACCGTCTCGGCGTAGAGCTTGCCGACGAAATTGGACAGCATGACGCCGTGGCCGGAATAGCCGCCTGCGGAAATCACGTTCGGCATCACCTCGCGCACGAAAGGCTTGCGCGGCATCGTGATGCCGACATAGCCGCCCCAGGAATGCGTTATCTCCACATCCTTCAGCGCGGGATAAATCTCCGCGATCTGCCGGCGGATATGTACGGCAATGTCCTGCGGATTGCCTGGTGCATAGATCTCGCGTCCGCCGAAAAGCAGGCGCCCATCCTTCGACTTGCGGAAATAGCGCACCACGAAGCGTGAATCGTCTACCGCCTCGCCACCCGGAATGACCGGGCTGTCGCCGCCGAGCGGCACCGTTGCGCCGATGAAGGAGCCGATCGGCATCACATGCGCCGCGCTCTGTGGTTCGAGACTGGCGCCATAGGCGTTGACGGCGATCAGCGCCTTGTCGGCGGTGATCGTCCCCGTAGGCGTCGTAACACGTACCTTGCCACCCTGACTCGTGATGTCGGTGGCCCTTGTTTTTTCGTGGAGTCGTGCTCCGGCATCCGCCGCCACCCGCGCCGTGCCGATCACCAGCTTGAGCGGGTGGATGTGGCCCGTGCCCGTGTCGCGCACGCCGCCGAAATAGTGCGTCGAGCCGAGTCGCCCGGCGGTCTCGGTGGCGTCCATGAAGGTCAGGTGCGGATAGCCGAACCGCTCGGCCATGATTCCGGGATGCGCCTGATAATCCTTCAGATAGCGCTTCTTGTGCGCCACCGACATCTGGCCGGGCATATAGTCGATCTCGATCTCGTTGGCTTCGGCGAAGCCAAGCAGGTGCGACTTGGCTTCTTCCGCCAGGTCGAACAGCGCGCGGGCGCGCGTCAGGCCGAGCTCGGCTTCGATCTCCTCGGCCCATGCACGCTGGCCGGTGCCCATCTGCCCGCCGTTCCGGCCCGAGGCGCCGTCGCCGAAGCGATGCGCCTCGATCAGCACGACATTCGTGCCTGCCTTGGCCAGATGCACTGCCGCGGAAAGCCCGGTGAAGCCACCGCCAATGATGACGATGTCGGCCGAGGCGTCACCGTCGAGAGCGGCATATTCAGGCCGCTCGCCGGCGGTGTCTTCGTACCAGGAAAAGCCGGGGGAGATGGGGGATTGGTAGGGCATGGTCACTTGGCGAATAGCGAATAGTGAATGGTGAGTAGTGAGTAGTGAAGGAAGCGGGTAGCGAGGTGGAACTCCCTTTTTCCCTATTCGCTATTCCCTCCTCCCGCTTCTCCTCACACATTCAGCAGCAGATATTCCCGCTCCCACGGACTGATCACTTCCATGAAGGTCTCAAATTCGGCCTTCTTGATCGCTGCATAGGTGGTCACGAAAGGCGCGCCCAGCATGTCGCGCAGCGCCTCGTCGCCTTCGAACAGCTCGACCGCTTCGAGCAGGCCGCGCGGCAGCTCGATCTCGTCTTCGTTGACGGAGGTGCCGACCGGGGCGTCGCACGGCACCTTGTTGATCATGCCTATCAGGCCGCAGGCCAGCGAAGCCGCGAGCGCCAGATAGGGATTGGCGTCGGAGGACGGAATCCGGTTCTCCACGCGACGCGCCTGCGGGTCCGACCTCGGCACGCGAAAGGCCGTGGTGCGGTTGTCATAGCCCCACTTCGTGTTGACCGGTGCGGAAGCCGCCTGTGTCAGCCGGCGATAGGAATTCACGTAAGGCGCGAGCATCACCAGAGCGTTGGGAATGTGGCGTTGCATGCCGCCGATGAAATGACCGAAGGCTTCGGTTTCGCTGCCGTCGTCGGCAGCAAAGATGCTTTTGCCCGTCTTCCTGTCGACGATCGACTGATGAATGTGCATTGCCGAGCCGGGTTGTCCCTGGATCGGCTTCGCCATGAAAGTTGCATAGGTCTCGTGCTTCAGCGCGGCCTCGCGGATCGTGCGCTTGAACATGAACACCTGGTCTGCGAGTTCCACCGGATCGCCGTGGCGCAGGTTGATTTCGAGCTGCCCCGCGCCTTCCTCGTGGATCAGCGTGTCGATCTCCAGTCCCTGGCCTTCGGAGAAGTGATAGATGTCGTCGATCAACTCGTCGAACTCGTTGACGCCGGCGATCGAATAGCCCTGTCCGCCGCCGATGGCGCGGCCGGAGCGACCGACCGGCGGCTCGAGCGGATAGTCCGGATCGGGGTTCTTTCGTACGAGATAGAATTCGATCTCCGGAGCCACGACCGGACGCAAACCATGCTGGGCATAGGCGTCCACCACGCGGCGCAGCACGTTTCGTGGCGTGAATTCGACGGAGCGGCCATCCTGATGGACGAGATCGCAGATTACCTGTGCTGTCGGATCGCTTTCCCAAGGCACGACGGACAGCGTCGACAGGTCGGGCAGCAGCTTCAGGTCGCCGTCATCTTCCGGATAAACGAAGCCGTTGCCATCTTCCGGATAGTCGCCCGAGATCGTCGCCATGAACACGGCTGAGGGCAGCGCGAGCGACGTGTTCGAGGTGAATTTCTTCGACGGCATCATCTTGCCGCGCGCCACGCCTGCCTGGTCGGGCGTGATGCATTCGATGTCCTCGATGCCGCGCCAGTCGAGCCAGCCAGCCGCTTCCTTCCAATTCTTCACGCCGCGCTGGTTTTTGACGAATGCGGGTATGCGCACCCTGCTGCTGCCGCTGGCAGGCCGGGCTTCCTTCTTCTGGGCGGGCATCAATCACCGGTGGATCGTTTGAGATACGCCAGTATAGCCGTGCCCGGCGAGCGAAGGAAAGGGGGCTCAGGCGCGCAACTGCTCCAGCATGCGATGGATCAGCGGCTGCAACGTTTCCGGCGTTATCGGTTTTGCGACGATCGCGTCGACGGTGCCCTCGCTGGCCGGTTCGTCTGCGTGCGGGTCTTGGGTGGTTAGCAGGATCACGAAGGGCGTTCCCGCGTCAGCGTTGTCGCGCAGCGCCTGCAGCTTCGCCATCAGATGTTCGCATTCGCGGTTGTCGGCGCCGCCGTCGAGAACGACCGTTGCCGGCACCCGCGCTTCAAGGGCAGAGGCGGCGTCTTCGGGCGTTTCGGCCTGCACCTTCAACCCGGCACCCTGAACGATGCGGCTGACGACGATACGATTGATCGGCGATGAGGCGACAACGAGCGCGAGGCCGTAGTCGAACGCATTTACGCGGCCACCCCCGCCAAGGGCGTCGTCCATTCTCGAATCCGGCATAAGGCAGTACCGATCGATTGAGAAGTAGAATTGGAATGCGATGCTGCCCGCTTTTTTCTCGATTTACGAAAGTGTGTCAAGCGAGGACAACCTGAACGCGAGATCGCGCGAGATAGGGTTAGGAAAATATGAAGAAGGGCGACGTGCTCTCGACGACGCCCTTCTTCGGTTTTCCAGGATCAGGTGAACTCAGGCCGCGTTGCGTGCCTGCGTCACGATCACCGGCACCAGCAGATCGCCCCAATTGCCGTCACCGCCGTGGTGGCGCGCCGAGCGCACGAGCTCGACCGACACGCCCGCCTCTACCGCTTTCATCACCGACTGGTTCAACCGATGCAGGTCGTTCGCCACCATGCGGATGACGGCCTGCTGGTCGGTGTTCATGCTCGAGGACTGCTCCTCGGCCCTTTCCTTGACACGGGTTCTGGGCGCCATTGGTTCTCTCCTTCGGTATGCCCTTGGGCGGTTGATGCTGTTATTCCGCCGCCGGGCGGAACTGGTCGTGCTCGGTCGATTCCTTCATGGCGGTGGTCGACGACTGCCCGCCGGTGATCGCCATGGAGACGGCGTCGAAGTAACCGGTACCGACCTCGCGCTGGTGCTTCGTTGCCGTGTAGCCGTTTGCCTCGGCTGCGAACTCGGCTTCCTGCAGCTCCGAATAGGCAGCCATCTGCCGATCCTTGTATCCGCGAGCCAGCTCGAACATGCCGAAGTTGAGCTGGTGGAAGCCGGCCAGCGTGATGAACTGGAACTTGTAGCCCATCGCGCCCAGCTCGCGCTGGAACTTGGCGATGGTGGCGTCGTCTAGGTTCTTCTTCCAGTTGAACGACGGCGAGCAGTTGTAGGCCAGCAGCTTGCCCGGATGCGCCTTGTGCACGCCCTCGGCGAACCTACGCGCCTGCTCGAGATCCGGCTTCGAGGTCTCGCACCAGATCAGGTCGCAATGCGGCGCATAGGCGACCGCGCGGGCGATGCATGGCTCGATGCCGTTCTTGACGTTGTAGAAACCTTCCACCGTGCGGCCGGCATCGTAGTCGACGAAAGGCTTGTCGCGGTCGTCGATGTCGGACGTCAGCAGCTTGGCGGCTTCCGCGTCGGTGCGGGCGATCACCAGCGTCGGCGTGCCCATGACGTCGGCGGCGAGCCGAGCGGCGTTGAGGTTGCGGATGTGGGCCGCCGTCGGGATCAGCACCTTGCCACCGAGGTGGCCGCACTTCTTTTCGGATGCAAGCTGGTCCTCATAGTGAACGCCGGCAGCGCCCGCCTCGATGAAGGCCTTCATGATCTCGAAGGCATTGAGCGGGCCGCCGAAACCGGCCTCGGCGTCGGCGACGATCGGCGCGAACCAGGTGTCGACCGACAGGCCCTTGCCTTCGGAAGTCTCGATCTGGTCGGCGCGCTGCAGCGTGCGGTTGATCCGCTTGGCAAGCTCGGGTGCGGCGTTCGCCGGATAGAGCGATTGATCCGGATACATCGCAGACGCCGTGTTGGCGTCGGCCGCGACCTGCCAGCCCGACAGGTAAATCGCCTTGAGGCCGGCGCGCACCATCTGCATCGCCTGGTTGCCGGAAAGCGCGCCCAGCGCGTTGACGAAATCTTCCTCATGAATGAGCTGCCACAGGCGGTTCGCACCGTTCTCGGCCAGCGTGTGCCTGATCTGGACGGAGCCGCGCAGCCGCTTCACATCCTCAGCCGAATAGGGGCGCTCGATGCCGTCGTAGCGCCCTTCGGGAGCGGTGGGAACGAGATTGTAAAAATCAGTCATCATGAACTCCGTGGCAATCTTTCGCTGTTCGTCGGGAGGCAGTTTCATCCTCCCTGTATGTGACTAGATTTACATTGCGCTGCCGAAGACAACGAGGGAAATCATGAAAATGCTCCAAAAATTC
>JAEWFU010000180.1 GCA_023388675.1 Pseudomonadota bacterium
TGGCGCTGGCGCAATGGATGGAGGACGGCGAGCCGCCCTTCGACCTGTGGGACGTAGACATCAGGCGGGTGCAGCCGTTCCAGGCCAACAGAACCTATCTATACGACCGGTCGAAGGAGACGCTCGGCCTGCTCTATGCCGACCACTTCCCCTACCGCCAGATGGCGAGCGCGCGCGGGGTGCGGCGCTCGCCGATCCACGAACATCTCAAGGCGCGCGGCGCGGTATTCGGCGAAACGGCGGGCTGGGAACGCGCCAACTGGTTTGCCCGGCCCGGGCAGGAGCGCGAATACCGCTATTCGTGGGGGCGGCAGAACTGGTTCGACAACCAGCGCGACGAGCATCTGGCGGTGCGCGAAGGCGTCGGCCTGTTCGACATGACCTCGTTCGGCAAAATCCGGGTGGAAGGGCGCGATGCCTGCGCCTTCCTGCAACGGCTGTGCGCCAACGATGTCGACGTCGAGACCGGGCGGATCGTCTATACGCAGATGCTGAACCGGCGCGGCGGCATCGAAAGCGACCTGACGGTGTCACGGCTTTCCGAAACCGCGTTCCTGCTGGTGGTGCCGGGGGCGACGCTGCAGCGCGACCTGGCCTGGATCAGGCGGCATGTCGGCGATGCGTTCGTGACCGTCACCGACATGACCGCCGGCGAAGCGGTACTGTGCGTGATGGGACCCCGCTCGCGCGAACTGATGCAGAAGGTGAGCCCGGCCGATTTCTCGAATCAAAAGAATCCCTTCGGCACGTTTGCTGAGATCGAGATCGGCTACGGCCTCGCCCGCGCGCATCGCGTCAGCTATGTGGGCGAGCTCGGCTGGGAGCTCTATGTGTCTTCCGATCAGGCCGCCCATGTGTTCGAGGCGATCGCGGAGGCTGGCGACGGGCCGGGCCTGAAGCTATGCGGCCTGCATGCGCTCGATTCATGCCGCATCGAGAAGGCGTTCCGGCATTTCGGCCATGACATCACCGACGAGGACCATGTGCTGGAGGCCGGCCTCGGCTTCGCGGTGAAGGCGGACAAGGGCGACTTCATCGGGCGGGATGCGGTGCTGGCCAAGAAGGAGGCCGGCCTGTCGCGGCGGCTGGTGCAGTTCCGGTTGCGCGATCCCGGGCCGCTGCTGTTCCACAACGAGGCGATCCTGCGCGACGGTGAGATCGTCGGGACGATCACCTCCGGCAATTACGGCCATCACCTCGGCGGTGCGGTGGGACTGGGATACGTGCCCTGCCCTGGCGAAAGCGGAGAGCAGCTTCTGGCGTCTCGCTACGAGATCGAGATCGCAGGCGCGCGGGTTGCGGCCGACGCGTCGCTACGGCCGCTCTACGACCCAAAGGCTGAGAGGGTCAGGGTTTAGGACCGGCTCAGTCCCGCCAGTCCCAGACCGGGTCGCGACTGGCGGCCTCGCACAGGTAGACGCGACAATCGTTGGTGTCTCTGGTCGGGATGGAGACCGTCCGCACCGTTTCCTCCATCATGCAGAACCGGCGGTCGGCGACATAGCGGTCGTACGTGTAGCGCCCCGTGGTCAGCACCGCCGCGCCGCGCTGGTCGATCAACCCGTGAACCTGGCCGCATGTCATGGTGCGCGCATCGGGTCGGCCCTGGGCAAGCGCCGGGCCGGCGACGGCGACCAGTGCCGCGACCGTGACAATGAAACGACGTGTCATCAACGTTCCTTTCCATCCCAAGAACGCCCTTCAACGAAGCAATTAGCAGAATCGTTGCGCGTTGGCACTGCGCATTACCGTGGGCGCGCGCAAACGTGATGTCGGCGACGACGTTGCAAGAGATGTTAAATCGATTTAATGATGGCTCGAATTCATGGGAGCAGCGCCGTGAGCGAAACATTCGTCATCGCACAAGGCGGAGGACCGACCGCCGTCATCAACCAGACGCTCGCGGGCGCGGTGCTCGAAGCGCGGCGGCGGCATCCCGGCTGCCGCGTGTTCGGCGCGCGCCATGGGGTGCGCGGCATCCGCGACGGCGACTATGTCGATCTCGCAGGCCGATCCGAGGATGAACTGCGCCGCATCGCGGCGACGCCAAGTGCCGCCCTCGGCAGCACCCGCGACAAGCCCGACGCGGCCTATTGCGAGACGATTCTTGCCGGCCTGCGCAAGGTGGGCGCGGATGCGTTCATCTATATCGGCGGCAACGACACGGCGGGCACGCAGCAGATCCTGACCGATGCATCCGGCGGGTCGATCGCCTTCGTGCACGCGCCGAAGACCATCGACAACGATCTGGAGGAAAACGACCACACGCCCGGCTTCATCTCGGCGGCGGAGTTCGTGGCGTCGGCCTTCCTGAGCGTCGACCTCGACTTCCGCGCGCTGCCCGGCATCTATGCCGGCATCGTCATGGGGCGGCATGCGGGATTTCTGACGGCGGCGTCCGCGGCGTGGCGGCTGGACGAGGATTCAGGCCCGCATCTCGTCTACGTGCCCGAACGGGCATTCGAGCGTGCGCGCTTCGTCGACGACGTCAAGGCGACGATGGCGAGGCACGGACGCTGCATCGTCGCGCTTTCTGAAGGGATTTCATCGCCTTCCGGCCGTTCGCTGGTGGAGGAACTGATCCCGGCCGAGATGCTGGAGCGCGACGCGCACGGCAATGTGCGCCTCTCCGGCACCGATCTCGGCCAGGCCGTCGAGCGCATCCTCGCCGAAGACCTCAAGGGCGTGCGGGCGCGGGTCGACACGTTCGGATACCTGCCGCGCGGCAATATCGGGATGATCAGCCCGGTCGACGCGCAGG
>JAEWFU010000250.1 GCA_023388675.1 Pseudomonadota bacterium
GAACCGTCCGGGTCCTGCGCGAGTTTTGCCTTGCGCATCCGCATCGTCTCGGCGACCAGCCCGCGGAAGAAGGCGAGCGCCTTGCGGCCGCGCAGCCGCGTGATGCGTGGCAGCCAGTCCGGTGCGCCGATCAGGTCGAGCGGATCGACCCGCCCCATCGTTTCGAACAGGTGGTCGACCTGATGGGCGAAATCGTCCGGATTGCCGGCGATCTCGCCGGAAAACAGCGTCTCGGCCAAAATCTCGTAGGTCAGCATCGTCATGTCGCGGGCGACATCGACGATCGCGCCGTTCTCGTAGCGCGCGGCGAAGTCCTCGGACACGCGCAGCATCGGCCCGGCGAAGCCGGCGATATGGCGCGGCGTGAAGACAGGAGCCATCGCCTTGCGCGAACGCTTCCATACCTCGCCCTCGGCAGTGAGCAGGCCATCGTGCAGGATCGGGCGCAGGATCTTCTGGCGCACCCTCGCCATGCGGTAGTTCTTCGCGTTGTCGACGAGGATATGGCGGATCAGCGCCGGGTCGTTGGCGATCACCAGCGGGCCGCCGATGCCGGTGGAGATGGATATCCACGGCTCGTTGTAGGAAGGCTCGCCCCACAGTTCGAGCGGATTGCGGTAGACGATCCGCATCATCTCTAGCGTCGAGGGGGGCTTGCTACGCGGCTTGGGCGCCGGCGGGACGAAGAGCGTGGCCTGGGTCATCGACTGATCCTTCGGTTCCAGCCGAATGTAGGGAGCGGGCGTTCGGCAGTCCACGCAGACACCCCACCATGCGTCGAATTACAGCAGGCACGCGCTCGACGGGGCGCATGAATCGCGAAGAGAGATAGTTTTGCCGGTTTTTGTCCCGGAATCGGGCCCGTTCCTCTGCAAAACAACGCGCAATTGTTGGAAATCGGACCGCAAAACACCTATATCTGGGTATCTTCTGGAGCATGATTCGGCACCGGTCCGGTGCTCCATTTCCAGGCTTTGCGAGATTGGAATTTCATGAGCGACGAGACCGAAAACGGCAACGGCGGCAGCGAATACGGCGCGGACTCAATCAAGGTCCTCAAGGGCCTCGACGCGGTGCGCAAGCGGCCGGGCATGTATATCGGGGACACCGATGACGGCTCCGGCCTGCATCACATGGTCTACGAGGTGGTCGACAACGCCATCGACGAGTCGCTTGCCGGTCACGCAGACCTCGTCTCGGTGACGCTCAATCCGGATGGCTCGTGCACGGTGATCGACAACGGGCGCGGCATTCCCACTGCGATCCACTCCGGCGAGGGCGTCTCGGCGGCCGAAGTGATCATGACGCAGCTCCACGCGGGCGGCAAGTTCGACCAGAATTCCTACAAGGTGTCCGGCGGCCTCCATGGCGTCGGCGTGTCGGTCGTCAACGCGCTGTCGACCCAGCTTCGGATGAAAATCCGTCGCGACGGCCAGATTCACGAGATGACCTTCACGCATGGCAACGCAGACGCGCCGCTTGCCGTTACAGGCTCGTATGTCGAGAACCGGCAACCGGGCACCTATGAGGGGCGGTCCGGCACCGAGATCACCTTCCTGCCTTCGCCGCAGACATTCACGAAGACGGAATTCGACTACGGCACGCTGGAGCATCGGCTGCGCGAACTCGCCTTCCTGAATTCCGGCGTACGCATCGTGCTGACTGACACGCGCCATGCCGACGTCAAGCAGGTCGAGCTGCATTATGACGGCGGGCTGGAAGAGTTCGTCAAATATCTCGACCGGGCGAAGAAGCCGCTGATTACCGCGCCGATCGCCATCAGGGCCGAACGCGACGGCATCACCGTCGAGGTGGCAATGTGGTGGAACGATTCCTACCACGAGAACGTGCTGGCCTTCACCAACAACATCCCGCAGCGCGACGGCGGCACCCATCTCGCCGGTTTCCGTGGCGCGCTGACGCGCCAGGTGACGGGCTATGCGGAGTCCTCCGGCATCTCCAAGAAGGAGAAGGTCTCGCTGACCGGCGACGACTGCCGGGAAGGCCTGACGGCGGTTCTGTCGGTGAAGGTGCCGGATCCGAAATTCTCCTCGCAGACCAAGGACAAGCTGGTCTCGTCGGAGGTGCGCCCGGTGGTCGAAAGCCTCGTCAACGAGGCTCTCAACACCTGGCTCGAGGAGCATCCCGCCGAGGCGAAGGTGCTGATCGGCAAGGTGGTCGAGGCTGCCGCGGCCCGCGAGGCCGCGCGCAAGGCGCGCGACCTGACGCGGCGCAAGGGTGCGCTCGACATCACGTCGCTGCCCGGCAAGCTCGCCGACTGCCAGGAGCGCGACCCCGCGAAGTCGGAAATCTTCATCGTCGAGGGTGACTCGGCCGGCGGCTCGGCCAAATCCGGACGCTCGCGCCAGAACCAGGCGATCCTGCCGCTGCGTGGCAAGATCCTCAATGTGGAACGCGCGCGCTTCGACAGGATGCTGAGCTCGGACATGATCGGCACGCTGATCACGGCGCTCGGCACGGGCATCGGCAAGGACGAGTTCAACCCCGAAAAGTTGCGCTACCACAAGATCATCATCATGACCGACGCCGACGTGGACGGCGCACACATCCGCACCCTGCTTCTGACCTTCTTCTTCCGGCAGATGCCGGAGCTGATCGAGCGCGGGCACCTCTATATCGCGCAGCCGCCGCTCTATAAGGTGTCGCGTGGCAAGTCGGCGCAGTACATCAAGGACGAACGTTCCTTCGAGGAGTTCCTGATCGAATCGGGGCTCGACGAAGCGTCGCTGGAACTGGATGGCGGCGAGGTTCGCGCCGGACAGGATTTGCGCGCGGTGATCGACGACGCCCTTGCCGTGCGCACGCTGATCAATGGCCTGCACACGCGTTATTCGCGCGCCATCGTCGAGCAGGCCGCGATTGCGGGCGCTCTCAACGCCGATGTGCTTTCGAGCCCGGCGCGGTCCGCCGAGGCCGCCGCCTATGTCGCGCGTCGCCTCGACATGATCGCCGAGGAAACCGAGCGCGGCTGGGAAGGCCGCGTGAATCCCTCCAACGAAGGAGCGGGCGGGCTGGTCTTCGAACGCACGGTTCGCGGTGTGCGCGAGATTGTGACGCTGGATGCTGCGCTGATCGGCTCGGCCGACGCGCGCGCCATCGACCGCTATGCGGGCCGGCTGCAGGAAATCTACGCCAAGCAGCCTGTCTTGCGCCGCCGTGACGCCTCGGGGTCGATTTCGGGGCCGATGGCGCTGCTGGACGCCGTGTTTGCGACCGGCCGCAAGGGGCTGACGATGCAGCGCTACAAGGGCCTCGGCGAGATGAACGCCGAGCAGCTCTGGGAAACGACGCTCGACCCGAACGTGCGCTCGCTGCTGCAGGTCAAGGTGACGGACGCGACCGACGCCGACTCGCTTTTCGCCCGCCTGATGGGCGACGAGGTCGAGCCGCGGCGCGACTTCATCCAGGAAAACGCGCTGTCTGTCGCCAACCTCGACGTGTAGGCACCTCGACGCAGCGGAAATGCCGGAGGGCGGTGAGGTCATTGCGGCCCCTCCGCCCTTCCAGTTTCAGGGGGCGGTCCTGCGGGCGAAATGCTCGTATGTTATCCGCCAGGGATCGCTATCGGATGCTCGCTCCTCGCCGATCCAGTGGAAACTGTCGGCGGTGATGTCGGTAAAACGCCATCGTGCCTTCAGGCCGCGCGAATCTTCCCCGACCTGGACGATGTCGTTACCTTCGGCCCGTCCGATCTGACGCGAATAGTCCTGGTTGAGCGGATCGCTCCATATGATGTGCCAGCCTTCGATCCCCGGATCGAAAACACGCAGCGTCGTGCCGTACATGGTCGACGGCGCCGGGCGCCTGGGCCTGATCCATATGTCCTGGATGGCACGGCCTTCGAGCACCCAGCCGAAATGGATTTCCCCGGTCGATTTCTCCGCTGTACCGTCATCGAGGTGATGCACCGTGTCCATCTCCCAGCTTC
>JAEWFU010000300.1 GCA_023388675.1 Pseudomonadota bacterium
GTCAGCTCGCGGCTGGCTGAAGCCTGGCGCCCTCACTGTCGAAAAGGTGCAGGTCGGTGGAATCGAGGCTGAAGCGGACTGTCTCGCCGGCTTCCACCTGGTGCTGGCCGGACAGAACCGCCAGCAACCTCTCACCGCCCGCCATACGCGTATGAACCACCGTTTCCGAACCCAGCGCCTCGACCAGCGCAACCTCTGCCGTCATGCCGTCGCCTTCGTTCACCAGCCGCAATTGATGCGGACGAAGCCCCAAGGTTACCGCATCGCCGGGCGATGCCGCGACGGCGTCCACATCGAGCGAGCCGGCGCCGTCAAGTTCGACACGTGTGCGGCCGCCTTGGGTCTTGCCTATCTTTGCCGGCAAAAAATTCATCCGGGGGGCGCCGATGAAACCTGCGACGAACAGGTTCGCGGGACGATTGTAGAGTTCGAGGGGGGTGCCGACCTGCTCGATGCGGCCGGCGCGCAGGACGACGATGCGGTCGGCCAGCGTCATCGCCTCCGTCTGGTCATGGGTGACGTAGATCATCGTCGCAGACAGCCGTTCGTGCAGTGCTGCCAGCTCTGCGCGCGTGGAGATGCGCAGCTCGGCGTCGAGATTGGACAAGGGCTCGTCGAGCAGAAATGCGGTCGGATTGCGCACGATGGCCCGGCCGATCGCCACACGCTGCCGCTGGCCGCCCGAGAGCTGGCCGGGACGGCGGTCGAGATAAGGGGCGATTTCGAGCATGCGGGCGGCTTCCGCGATGCGCTGGTCGATCTCGGCGCGCGGCATGCGGGCGTTCTCGAGGCCGAAGGCGAGGTTCTGGCGCACGCTCATATGCGGGTAGAGCGCGTAGGACTGGAACACCATAGCCAGGCCACGGTCCGCAGCCGCGACACGCGTGACGTCCTCGTCATTGATGGCGATGGTGCCCTCGGTCGGCTTGTCCAGCCCGGCGATCAGGCGCAGCAAGGTCGACTTGCCGCAGCCGGACGGGCCGACGAAGACGACCAGCTCGCCGTCGCGAATGTCGAGGTCTATGTCGTGCAGCACCTGCACCTTTCCGAAGGACCTCGATACGCCGGTCAGGGTAATGCGACTCATGAGCCCTCCTACTTCAGGCCGGCGCCGGCAATGCCGGTGGTGATGAAGCGCTGCAGGAAGATGAACACCAGAACGACCGGGATCATCGTCACCACGGTCATGGCAAGAATGAAATGCCACTGGACGTTGAGTTCGCCTGCATAGGTGTTGAGGCCGACCTGCAGCGTGTAAAGCTCTCGCCGTGACAGCACGATCAGCGGCCAGAGGAAATCGTTCCAGCGCCAGACCACGGAGAAGATGGCGAGCACCGCCAGCGCCGGCGCGGTCAGCGGCAGCACGATGCGCCAGTAGATCTGCCATTCCGAGGCCTTGTCCATGCGCGCCGCATCGATCAGTTCGTCGGGGATCGTCAGCATATACTGGCGCAGCATGAAGACGCCGGTGGGCGTGGCGACCGTGGGCAGGATGACGCCCCAGAGTGAGTTGAACAGGCCCATCGCCGAGATGACCGAATAGAGCGGCACGATGATCACGGAGAGCGGCACCATCAGCGTGGCGATGATCAGCAGCATCACCGTCGAGCGGCCTCGAAACTGGTATTTCGACAGCGCAAAGGCGGCCATCGAGTTGGTCAGCAGCGTTATGATCGTCGCCATTACGGTCACGAACACCGAATTCCAGAGATAGCGGAGGAAGTCGTTCGCGACCAGCGGCTCGACATAGTTCCCGGTCGCGAAGGAGACCGTGCGCCTGGGCGTCCTGTCCTGGATATTGACCTTGACGATCTCGCCCGGATTGGCGGGATCGACCATCTGCGCGACGATGCCGATGCGGCGCACTTCGGCCAGAACACGCACGTCGCCATTCTCGTCCGTCACTTCGTAGAGCGGCAGTGCATTGTCGTAGCCGTCCACCTGCACGAGTTCGGTGACATAGGGCAGCAGCGTGGGCGGAAACTCCGCAAGTGCGGCCGGCGTCTTGAACGAGGAGTTCACCAGCCAGGCGGCCGGCCCGAACATCAGGATGAAGCCGCCGATCAGCCAGAACCAGGTGAAAACGTCGGTCCAGTCCCAACGGGCGCCGCCGCGACGGCGAAGAAGGAAGCTCGAGACCCTGCTCATCACTTGCCTCCCCGCCTATCGTTGCGACGCACGATGCCGAGCTGGAACAGCGTCAGCACGATCAGCACCAGCCCCATAAGGATCGAGGCGGCGGAAGCGAGACCGGGATTGCGCAGATGCGATGCGAACCCGACCTCGTAGATGTACTGCGTGAGGAACAGCGTACTGGTCCCCGGGCCGCCGCCCGTCAGCACGTAGACCTCGTCGAATATCTGCACGGCACGGATCAATGTCAGCACCAGCACCACAAGCAGGTTCGGCATCAGCAGCGGCAGCGTGATGCGCCAGAACACACGCCCCGGCTTGGTGCCGTCCATTTCGGCGGCCTCGTACAATTCCTTGGGGATGGCCTGCAGCCCGGCCAGCAGAATGAGCGCGTAGAAGCCGACATGCGCCCACACTGACACGCCGACCGCCGCCGCAAATGCCCAGTTGCGCTCAACCAGCCAGTTGACCGGCTCGAAGCCCAGCTCGTAGAGGCCGAAATTGAGCAAACCCTGACGCTGCAGGATCCAGCGCCATATCAGGCCCACAACCACCGGCGACAGCAGCACCGGAAAGAAGAAGACGGCGCGCCAGAAGCTGCGCGCCTTGAGGTCGCGATTGAGCACCAGCGCGGTGACCAGCGCCACGCCGACCATGAGCGTCACTTGAAGGACGACGAAGGCGGACGTGTTCCAGACCGCGGTCCAGAACAGGTCTTCCCGGCAGGTCTGCCGGTCGAGATAATTGCCACAATCGAAGAGGCGCTGATACTGGTCCAGCCCGACGAATTCGCGGTTCGTCAGGAACAGCGCGTTTCCGCCGGTCATCGAATAGGCGATGTTGACGGCGAGCGGAAAGAGCACGAACACGCCGAAGATCAGCATGTTCGGGGCAAGGAAGAAGGCGGCCATGACATTGGTGCCGCCAAATTTCTGAAGCATGCGCAACGGCGGGTCGAAGACACGCGCGAGCAGGGCCACCGGCGCCATGACGACGGCGCCGGCCCTGCGAGCGATCCCCGTGTTGGCTTCCGCCGTCACGCCGACACTCTTTACTTCGAAGCTTCGGCGACCTGCGCCTTGATGTCTTCGTCGATGCGGGTGAATGCGTCTTCGATCGACAACTCGCCCGCCATCGCCTGGCTGATGCGCGTCACCAGCGCGCCATAGACCGGAGTGCCCCACTTCCAGGCCGGCAGCGCGTTGGCATTCTCATGCACCTGGCCGGTTGCCTTGACGAAAGCGGTCAGCGCAGCCTTGACGTTGGGATCGTCGCTCTGGAAGTCGATCTCACCGGCGATGACACCCTTGTGGGCCGGCAGGAACAGCGTGCGCTCGGTGAACTCGCGCACGACGTCCTCGCTGGCGAGGTAGTCCATCACCTTGCCGACTTCCTCGGGGTTCTTGGTGTACTTGATCCCGACGAGCGCGGCGCCGCCCGGCAAGCCGGTACAGGCAACCGGGCCGCAGGGCGACCCCGTCGCCACCCAGTCGAACGCATCGCCGATCTTGGTCGACAGGTTGGCGATCTGCCAGCTTCCCGAATAATAGTAGGCGATCTGGGCGTTGATGAAGTCGTCGGCGGCCGCACGGTAGGTTGTTCCGGCGGCGGACACCCACACGTCCTTGTTCATGCGTCCGCTTTCGGTCCACTCGACCAGCTTGCGGGAAAAGGTCTTGGTGCCTTCATCGACGGGAGCCGGCAGCCGGTCGGGCCCGATATAGTTGGCGCCGTACGAGATATTCGGCGCCGAGATGCGATGGCCGGTGCGGTCGATGGCGAAGGCCGCGTTGAGCTGCTGGCTGTCCTGCACCTTGCCCGCGGCTTCGACCCATTCGTCCCATGTCGCTTCCGGTCCGGGAATCTCGACCCCGGCCTGCTCGAACAGCGTCTTGTTGGCAAAACCGCCGGTCAAGGTAAGCTGCGTCATGAAGCCCGGAATGATGTCGGAGCCATCAGGCCGCATCCAGTCGAACTGGTCGCCAAGATTGGTGCGCCAGTATTCCGGATCCGCGATATAGGGCGTCAGATCGAGCCAGTGGTCGGCCAGCGTCTTGATGTTGGTGACGCGGGCGATGTCGGGGCCACGGCCTGCTTCCAGCTCGATCGGAAGCTGCTCCTGGATGACCTGATAGGCGACGTTGTCCAGGATGACGTTGATGCCGGGATTTTCCTCCATGAAGCGGTTGAGCAGGTCCTGGATGACCTCGCCTTCCACGCCGTCGGAATACCACATCACCCGCACGTCTCCGGCGAATGCGACGGTCGACGACATCAGCCCTGCCGTGAGGGCCAGAATAATCTTTCTGCTTTGCATCGTATTCTCCTCCTTTGGTGCGGTTCCCTATCCGCTTGCAAGCTAACCTTTCGTTGCGCGGCCAGCCGCGCCCCAGCCTAATGAAAGACGGCTTCTCCCTTCACAGTCCACCCTGCCGGATCAACGACCCGGCCCTGGGCTTCCACCCGTCCATCCTGATGGAATCTGACCTCACCATACTCCGGATCGTCAACCAGCAGCAGGCCACCGGTTTCATGGCGAAGCTCAAGAGCGGAAAAGCGTTCCGCGAAGGCGTCGAGCGCATCGTGCCTGCCGGCTTCTCCCAGCCGGACGATCCAGACCGCCTTGCGGCCGTCTGCGCGCAGTTCGTTGCCGGCGGTCGGTCCGCTCTCCACGATCTGCAGCCCGCTGTCCGCTTTCAGTTGGAGCAGGCCGTCGCCGCCACGCGCAAGCGCACGCTTGCCGTCCACCCGCACCTCGTCGAACGCGCCCTGCGGGAACCACGCATGGGTGAAATCCGGCTGCTCGGCCGCGCAATCGAACAGCACGACGGCAAGGCCGCGATATTGCTGCACCCGCGGCAGGGTTCCCGACCCGCCCCAGTAGGACGGCCGGCCGTAGCCGGAGTGGATCGTCTCTCCCGGATGATTGATCCAGACCTGCGCGTCCGGATTGCCGCCCATCCGCAGATGCAGCACCGTTTCCTGATAGCCCCACTCGTCCCAGCGATAGGCCGCGGCCGTGCCCATGGCCCAGGCGCTGGTCTTGTAGTGGTAGAGTTTGGCGATGCGGTCCTGGCCCTGCGCGAAACACCATTTCTGAGCGCCGTCGCGCTCGAAACAGGCAATGGCGGCAAGGTCATCCGGCACCGCCAGCCCGTGGTCGCGAAGGCACAGCGCGAGCTGGGGCAGTGCATGGAACCGCATGCCATAGTTGCCTTGGCCCCACAGCATGCGCGCGATGCCCGACAATTCCAGCGAGCGCGCGGCGCGCAACGTGTGCTCGTAGGACCTGCCCTGCGCGCCGGTCAGCACGCCCCGATGCGCCGAACGCGCGACGATCTCCAGAAGGCGCAGGATGGCCGTGCCGGCGCGCCGGCGCACATCCTCGTCGGGCGCGAGCGCGTAGAGGATCGTCAGGCCCTTCAGATCGATGGGGAAATAGGGAGCCGAATTGAACTCGGCCATTTCCCACTGCTCGAAATGGTCGAGCCAGGCGCGCACGCGTGCAAGGCCCACGGCAGACTGTTCCGCACCGTTGCGCCCTGAACGGACGAACCGCTCACGCTGCATCATATGGCCGGCGAGATAGGTCGCCGTATGGAAGAGCAATGCGTGGTTTTCGGAAAAGTACCACTGAACGTCGTTGCCCGGTTCGTCCATCCAGTAGCGATAGCCGAGGATGGCTGCATCGATGCGGCTTCTGAGATCGGCCGACAGCTGGTCGGCAAAGGAATGACGGCACCACAGAAGCGGGACAAGAATGAAATCGGCGCAATCGTGGCAATCCTCGATCGCGGGCAGGGCTGCGGCGATCATCGCGTCGGTTTCCGCACCGCTGCGCCCCGTCGCAAGCCGCGCCAAGGCGCGCACGGTATCGGCCTCCGCCCGCTCGGCGACCTCGTCCAGCGCCTCGCCGACCCGGTCAGGGAGCGCAGCCGGGGCCGCACCCTGCCGCGCAGCATGGCAAATCTCGACACCGAAGACGCGCGCGGCGGTGAAGCCGCCAACGGAAAGCGCAACCGTAAAATGGCGGAAATCCGCGGGCAATTCGTCGGTCCCGGCGACGGCCAGCCGCGTCTCGCCTGCCTCCATGCGGCGCGCGAACGACACCGGCTCCTCAATCGACATGAAGTCGCCCTCGACGGTGATCGAAACGTCGGCGGCGACCGGCAGAGGTACCGTAGTTACCAGCGCCACCTCGCCGTCGGTGTAGGCTGGGTGCTCGAAATGCATCGTCGCCAGCGCATGTTCGATGGACGCCGCAATCGTGCCTTCGACGGCGACAGGCAGAGCCTGTTCCGCTGCCGGCCCATTCAAATAGTCGAGCTGGAAATAATAGCGCGCGTCGCGCTCGGCCAGATCGTCGAACCAGATGCGGATCTCGTTGTCGCCGGTCGTCAGGTCTGCCTCGAAATCGGCTTCGGCCTCGAGGTTGCGGCCATAGGGCGCCATCCAGCCGATTTCCGTCCCGTTGACGAAAAGAACCGCCCCACCGCAGGTGCGCAGGCGCAGCCGCGCGCGGCCGGGAGTGGAAACCGCGAGCGCCGTGTGCGCCCATGTGCCGATGACGGTGGGGCGGAACCAGAAACCGGAAAGGTCGACGCGCGGCGAGCCGAAAGGAAGCCAGTTGCGCGCCGCGTCGAACTCACCCTGGACAAACGGGCGCTTGCCGCGCCGTTCCGCGATGAACTGCGTGCGGCAGGGATATTCGTGCGGGATGAAATTCTTGTGCTTGGTCAGGAAGAAGAAGGGGTCCATCTCCCCCTTCATCGGCTGGTCGGGCACGTCGTAGCGCTGCCCGGTCGTGCTGCCGAGCTGCCAGTAGACGATCGGAGCGCCGGCCTCCAGCGGCCGGCGCAGCGCGAAATCGCCACCGACATGCCCCGGTGCGTTCATCGCAGCGTCTCCACGGGGACCGGCGTGACGTCGTTGTAGGCCTGGTTCTCTCCGGTCATGCCCCAGACGAAGGCGTAGGGGCCGGTGCCGCTTCCCATATGGATGGACCATGCCGGCGAGAGCACGCAGTCGCAATTGGCGACGATGAGATGCCTCGTATTGTCGGGCCGCCCCATCAGGTGGATGACTCGGTCTTCCGACGCCATGTCGAAATAGAGATAGGCTTCCATCCGTCGCTCGTGCAGATGCGGCGGCATCGTGTTCCAGACGCTGCCGGGCGCAAGATCGGTGATGCCCATCAGAAGCAGGCAGGAGGGCGCGACCTCCGGATGGATATACATCGCCAGCCGGCGCTTGTTCGCGCGCTTCTCCTCGCCCAGTTCGAGCGGCTTGGCCTCGCTCTTGCGGATCAGGCGATGCGCAATGTCGGCGCCGGCGGGAACCGAGTTCATGTAAAACCATGCCGGCTGCGCCGGGTCGTCGCTCTCCAGCACCACCTCCTGCGCGCCGCGACCGACATAGACGATGTCGCGATTCTCCAGCGCGAAGCGCTTGCCGTCGATCGTGACGGCACCGTTTCCGCCGAGATTGGCGATACCCATTTCACGGGCGGTGAAGAAAAGCGGCGTGCCGACTTCGGCACCGTCGCCGAACGAGAGCGGCGTTTCGCGGGGCACCGCACCGCCGACGATCATGCGGTCGACATGCGTATAGGCAAAGGCGATCTCGCCGGGAACGAACAGCTTCTCGACAAGGAACTCGGCGCGCAGCCGCTCCGTGCCGTAGCCGTCGATATCGCCGGGACCGGCGCCGTAGAGTACGCGCATAGTCATGCCGCCCTGCCTTCTTCCTCTGTTTCGAAATGGATGATGCCTTCCGTCAGGCAAAGGATCGCCAGTGCCTGTCCGTAGCCGGTGGGCTGGATCGGGATGTCGCGGTAGAATTGCAGGTCGTGGCCCATGCGGGTGCCGTAGGACACGTTGCCGAGTACGCCGTCGTCATCGATGCTGGACAGCACCGCGCCCAGCGCGCGCACGCCGGCCTCCGCACAGCCATGCGGACCAAGGCCGAGCCGAGCGGCCTTGAGCAGCCCGTAGCCGAAGCCGGCCGTCGCCGACATTTCCTCATAAGATGACGCGTCATCAAGCAGCGTGCGCCATGCGCCGGATGGCGCCTGCAGCTTCAGCAGAGCCTCGATCTGCGTGGTCAGGACCCCGAGCAGGTAGGAGCGGACGGGTTCGCCGATCCCGCCGAACTCGATCAGGTCGAGAATGCCGACCGTGATCCAGGCATTACCCCGGGCCCATAGCGCGCGCGCAAAATTGTGCCGCCCGGCGAACGTCCAGCCATGGAACCAAAGCCCGCTGTGCGGGTCCGCCAGATAACGCGCATGGACCAGGAACTGACGCTGTGCTTCGGCCACCAGCTCGGACTTGCCGGCAGCCTGGCCGTAGGACGCCAGAAAGAGGGCGACCATGAACAGCGTGTCGTCCCACAGCTCGTCGTCGTTGATCCTGTCGGAGACATCGTGCTGGAAGCCGTTCTCCGGCGTGCGCGGCAGCTTGCGCATGACTTCGTCCGCCCATGCTGCCAGCGGCTTCTCCCATCGCGGGTCGCGGGTCTCGCGCCACAGCAAAGACAATGCCAGCATCGGCGCCGTGGTATTGACGTTGAGGGCTGGCAGCCCTCGCCCGATCTGGCGCGCGTACCAGTCATCGAGGATCGCGCGCAGCGCGGGGTCCTGCGTGTGGAGCCACAACCGCGCGAGGCCGTAAAGCCCGACGCCCTGCACCATTCCCACGAATCGAAGCTGATGTAGTCACCGGCGGTACCGTCGAGATTCGGCTCGTCGAAGCGTCCGTCGTGGCGCAGCGCGGTCATGCCGCCCACCAGGCGCTCCAGATGCGAACGTATCAATCCTGCCGACGGGGCCACTGCTCCTCCCGAATGCTTGCGGAACCCGCGACAGAGGTTCCACATTGCAAAGA
>JAEWFU010000321.1 GCA_023388675.1 Pseudomonadota bacterium
GGACAGAGGGGGGCAACGTAGAGCGCGACGTGTGGATCGAGAGGTCTTGCATCGTCCTCACCTCGCTCTCGGGTCCAGAACGCGGTAGAGCACGTCGGAGACCTTGTTGATGGCGATGAAGACCGCGCCGATCACCAGCGTCGCGCCCAGCACGGCGTTCATGTCGGCATTGAGCAACGCCGATGTCAGGTAGTTGCCGATCCCCGGCCACGAGAACACGGTCTCGATCATCACCGAGCCTTCCAGAAGCCCGGCATAGGAGAGCCCGATGACGGTAATCAGCGGCACCCGGATCGGCCTGAACGCGTGGCGCCATATCACCTGTCGCTCCGGCACGCCCTTCACCCGCGCGGTGATGACGTATTCCTGGCTCAACTGGTCGAGCATGAAGGAGCGGGTCATGCGCGCGATGTAGGCGAGGCTGAAGAAGCCAAGGATGGATGCCGGCAGCACCAGATGGCTGACGGCGTTCCGGAACACCGTCCAGTCGCCGGCAAGGATGCTGTCCACCAGCATCAGCCCGGTCACCGTCGGCACCAGCCCGTCATAGAAGATGTCGAGCCGGCCGGGCCCGCTCACCCATTGAAGCCGCGCATAGAACAGCAGCAGCCCGATCAGGCCGAGCCAGAAGGCGGGCACCGAATAGCCGAGCAGGCCGACGACGCGGATCGCCTGGTCGGTGAGGCTGCCGCGCCGCGCCGCCGCCGCCACGCCCATCGGCACGCCGAGCAAAACCCCGATGATGATGCCGAGCGTGGCCATTTCCAGCGTGGCGGGGAAGACGCGCGCGAGGTCCGAGGCAACCGGCCGGCCCGTCGTCACCGACATGCCGAGATTGCCGGTCAGCACGTCGCCGACATAGGACGCGAACTGCATGATGAGCGGCCTGTCGAGCCCCATCTCCAGCCGCACGCGCTCGTAGACCGCCTGCGGCGCACGGTCGCCGACGACGGCGAGCACCGGGTCGATCGGGATGATGCGGCCGATGAAGAAAGTGATCGCCAGCAGGCCCAGGAAGGTGAGGGCGATGGTGATCGCGAATGCGCCGACCGACACGGCAAAACGCCGGCCGGCATGTATGCGTCCGCCTTTCGCGTTCGTCCGGGCTGGGCCGATGCCCGGCTCGACTGCTGGTTCGATCGACAAGCTGGAATGACTCCGCTGGTGTCGCACGCTCCCGCGAATATTACCCAACAGGAAAAACACGCGCTTCCGAAATTTCAGGCTTGGATAGTACAAATAATTTTGCTTGTATCAAAAAAATTTTGATGGAGCGCGCCGGCCTGTGAATATCCCGCAGCATCAAAGCCCGGCCCAGCAGACGGCTCAGCCGCGTGTCGGGGCGCTGATCCGCGCGCGTCGCCGCCAGTTGCACATGACCTTGCAGGCACTCGGCGAGGCCGCCGGGCTCTCGGTCGGCTTCCTCAGCCAGGTCGAGCGCGACCAGGCGACACCGTCGCTGGGCGCGCTTGCGGGGATCGCGCGCGGCCTCGGCGTCGACATCGACTACTTCGTCGCCACGCCCTCGATCGGCAACGGCGTCACGCGCGCCAATTCGCGGCAGACATTCTCGTTGCCCGGTTCCTCCGTCATGTATCAACGCCTTCACGCCGAATTTCCGGGCAGGGGACTTTCGTCCTTCGTCATGATCGTGCCGCCGGGCCATCATTCCGAGATGGTCCATCACGAGGGCGACGAACTGCTCTACGTCCTCGACGGCGAGATCGCGCAGACGGTGGACGGCGAGACGATCCGGCTCGGTGCCGGCGACAGCCTCCATTTCAGGGGCTCGAGCAATCATAGCTGGGCCAATGAGAGCGACCGGCCGGCGCGCATTCTGTGGACCGGCACGATGGCACTCCTGCGGCCGAGGCAAGAGGCCGACCGTCACCAGGCGGCCGACACGGACACAAGGCCGGCGGTCGTCACCGAACTCAATCACGCCACTTCAGCAGGGAGAACAAAACCATGAAAGTCCTCAGGCAGGCCGTTCTCGCGGCGATGCTCTCGACCGCCGCACCCTTCGGCGCCGCGTTGGCAGCCACCCCGGCCGACGTGCTTGTCGTCGCGCAGAACATCGACGACATCGTCGCCATCGATCCGGCGCAGGCCTACGAATTCTCGTCGGGCGAACTCGTCACCAACATGTACGACCGGCTTGTGCAATACGAGCCGGAGGATCTGGAAACTCTGGCCGGCGGCCTCGCATCCGATTGGCAGGTTGACGCGGAAGCCGGAACCATCACCTTCACGCTGCGCGACGGCGTCACCTTCCATTCCGGCAACCCGCTGCGGCCCGAGGACGTCCTGTTCTCCTTCAGGCGTGTGGTGGCGCTGGAGAAGGCCCCGGCCTTCATCCTGACGCAGCTCGGCTGGACCGCCGACAATATCGAGGAGATGGTCACGCTCGGCGACAACACCGTCACCATCAAATATGAAGGCGACTTCTCGCCGAACTTCGTGCTCAACGTGCTGGCCTCGCGCCCGGCGTCCATCGTCGACGAAGTCACGGTGATGGAAAATGAGGTCGACGGCGATTTCGGCAATGCCTGGCTCAACGCGAACTCCGCAGGCACCGGCCCCTTCAAGCTGCGCGTCTATCGTCCGGCGGAGCTGGCGACGCTCGACGCGAATGCCGATTATTTCAAGGGTGCGCCCAAGGTCGGCTCCGTCATCATCCGCCACGTCGCCGAGGCCGCGACCCAGCAGCTTCTGCTGGAATCCGGCGACGTCGACATGGCCAAGAACCTGACGCCCGACCAGATCGCCTCGCTCGAGGGCAAGGACAATGTCGAGATCGAAACCTACCCGCAGGCGGCCGTGCACTGGTTCTCCTTCAACCAGAAGGTCGAGGCACTGACCGACGAGGCCGTATGGGACGCGGCCCGTTATCTCGTCGACTACGAGGGCATGGCCTCGACCTTCCTGAAGGGTCAGATGCAGGTACATCAGGCGTTCTGGCCGTCGGGCTTCCCCGGCGCGCTGAACGACACGCCCTTCACCTACGATGTGGAGAAGGCGAAGCAGATCCTCGCCGACGCCGGCGTCGAAACGCCGATCAACGTGACGCTGGACGTCATCAATTCGACGCCCTTCACCGACATCGCCCAATCGCTCCAATCGACCTTCGCCCAGGCCGGCATCAATTTCGACATCTTGCCCGGCACCGGCGCGCAGGTCATCACCAAGTACCGTGCCCGCACGCATGAGGCGATGCTGCTCTACTGGGCGCCGGACTTCATGGATCCGCACTCCAACGCCAAGGCCTTTGCCTACAACGCCGACAATTCGGACGACAGCTACGCGTCCACGACGACCTGGCGCAACGCGTGGGCGGTGCCTGAGGAGATGAACAAGGAGACCATGGCCGCGCTCGCCGAGCCCGATCAGGAAAAGCGCAACCAGATGTATCTCGATCTCCAGAAGCAGGTGCAGGAGGCGTCGCCGTTCGTGGTGATGTTCCAGGCCGTCAAGCAGGTCGGCATGGCCCCGCAGGTCGAGGGTTTCGTCAACGGCGCGATTTCCGATTTCGTGTTCTACCGTCTGGTCGACAAGAACTGACCGGACAGTAGGCGGGCCGTCGGGGGCCGACGGCGGCCCGCATCCATTCTTCCCGATCAATCGAGGGTATTGCCGTGACGGATATTGTCACTGAGCGCATTGCGCGCCTGCGCGAGAAAATGAAGCAAACCGGAACCGGGCTCGTCGCCGTTGGCCCGGGCACGCACATGCAGTGGCTGGTCGGGTTCTACCCTCATCCCGACGAACGCCCCTGCCTGTTGCTGGTAGGGCCGGAAAAAGCCGGGTTCCTGATGCCAGCGCTGAATACCGAGGCGGCGAAGCAGCAGTCCGCTTTGCCGATGTTCGAATGGGCCGACGCCGACGGCCCTGACGCAGCGCTCGCTCAGGCCCTGAGGGCGGTGTTTCCGCAAAACGAAGGTCGCATCGTGCTCGACGAGACCATGCGCGCCGATTTCGCCTTCATGCTCGCCGACGCGCTGCCGGGCCTTGCCCGTGCCTTCACCGGCGACACACTCGGCCTGCTGCGCTCGATGAAGGACGAGGAGGAATATCGCAGGCTCAAGGCCTGCGCGCTTCTCAACGACGAGGCGATGAAGGCTGCATGGGCGGCCATCAAACCCGGCATGACCGAGATGCAGGTGGCCGATGTCGTGCGCGGCCATTTTTCGGACAATGGCGGCGAGCCGCTGTTCTGGATCGTCGGCGCCAGCGAGAACGGCGCCCATCCGCATCACGCCACCAGCGATCGCGTGCTGAAGGTCGGCGACGCGGTGGTCCTCGACATCGGCGGCCGGCGCGGCGGCTACCCAAGCGACATGACCCGCATGGCGATCGTCGGCGAAGCACCCGAAGGCTACGCCGAGGTTCACGCCGTCGTCGAGAATGCGGTGCAGGCAGCCCTTGCTGTGGCAAAAACCGGCGCGAAGGCGAAAGACGTCGACAAGGCCGCGCGCGATGTCATCACGGCCGCCGGCTACGGCGAATATTTCGTCCACCGCACCGGCCACGGCCTCGGCATCGATGTCCACGAGCCGCCCTACATCACCGCAACGTCGGAGACGGTGCTGGAGGAGGGCATGGTCTTTTCCATCGAGCCCGGCATCTACCTGCCCGGACGCTTCGGCATCCGGCTTGAGGACATCGTCTTCCTGCGCGCCGACGGCCCGGAGATTCTGTCAAGCCTGCCGCGCGACGCGTTCTTGGCGAGGGTTTGAGGACAGGGCCTGCTTGAACCGCCGCGAAGTCGAGCGGTTCAGGCATGGATCCTCGGGTCAAGCCCGAGGATGACGACAGTATTCGGCGTCACCGTCAATCGCATGCGTTGACGCTTGGCAGGCACCATCTCCACCTCGTCATCCTCGGGCTTGACCCGAGGATCCATGCCTGAACCGTCTCACCCTGCCGACGGTGACGTTCCTCGCCTCACACGAACGGCGTTCCCGGGTCGAACCGCCTCGGCAGCAGGCGGTCGAGATAGGCATGGCCCTTCGCGGACAACCGGTTCTCGTCGGGCTCGAGGAAATCGGCCGGCATGTGCCGCGTCTTGCCGGCCACCGCCGAAAGCGGCACCAGCCGGATGACCGTCTTGCCGTCCTCCTCCTGCAGCGCCACCGAGCCGCCGCCGCGCGTGGCGGCGTCGAAGGCGAACACGCCCGCGTCGAACGCCTCCTGCGCGTCGACCGGGCTGATCATCCCGATATTGCCGCGCGGCAGGTATCCGAACGTGTCGACCCGCGCCCGCACGCCCTTGAGGTCTTCGGCGAGGATGCGCTCGACGGCCTGGCCGAGATCGGT
>JAEWFU010000389.1 GCA_023388675.1 Pseudomonadota bacterium
GCGCGAGGGCGTGCCGTTCCACGACGGCAAGACGCTGACGGCGCAGGACGTGGTCTGGAACTTCGAGCGCTATCTCGACCCCGAAACGGCCTTCCAGTGCGCGGCCCGCTACAATGGCGGCATCGGCCCGAAGCTGGAGACGATCGAGGCCGTGGACGAGACGACCGTCCGCTTCACCTTCGCCGAGCCGACATCCACCTTCCTGATCACCATGGCGACGGTCCAGTGCACGCCGTGGATCCTCAGCCCCTCCTCGCTCGACGAGAGCGGGGCATTCGTCAAGCCGGTGGGAACCGGGCCCTACAGCTTCGACAAGATGGAAAGCGGCCGCTATCTCGATCTCGTCCGCTTCGACGACTATGCCGCGCTGCCGGGCGAACCCGACGGCAATGTCGGCAACAAGAAGGCCAGCGTCGAGCGTATCCGCTTCATGACGGTGCCCGATGCGAGCACGCGGGCCAACGGCCTGCAGTCCGGCGAGATCGACGTCATCGACGAGGTCGAGCCGACGCTGGTCGAGACGCTGAGGTCACGCGGGATCACGGTCGACATCCAGCCGACGCCGGCGATGATGACGCTGCAGATCCAGACCGGTGCGCCGGCGCTCGAGGATGTGCGCATGCGCCAGGCGATCGCCCACGCCATCGACCTGAAGCAGCTTTCAGAGGCGCTCGGAGGCGAGTTCCACCGCCCCAATCCGTCGGTGATCGCCGAGGGCACCTACTATTACGACGACTCCGCGGCCGCTTGGCCAGCCTACGACGTGGAGAAGGCGCGCGCGCTGGCGGCCGAAGCCGGCTATGACGGCAAGCCGCTCGCGATCCTTGTCGCCAACCGGCAGAACCGCGTTCAGGTGGCGACGATCATCCAGGCGATGCTCGCTTCGGCCGGCATCAACGCCACTCTCGACGTGCGCGACTGGGCAACCCAGCTCGAACAGTATCGCGCCGGCAACTACGAGCTCGCCGTCTTCGCCTATTCGGCGCGCCTCGACCCGCTGCTGAGCTTCCAGTCGTTCATCGGCGACAAGTCGGTCGAGCCGACCCGCATGTGGGACGACGCCAAGGCGGCGGAACTGCTGGAAAAGGTCGAGACCATGCAGGACCCGGCCGAACGCAAGACGGTGTTCTCGGAGCTTAACCGCGAGATGGGTAAAGACGTGCCGATCCTCGGCCTGTTCAACCTGTCGAACGTGACCGCCCTGTCGGCGCCCGTGAAAGGCTATTCCGGCTGGCTCGGCGGCTCGCACCGCTTCTGGGCGGTGACCAAAGGCGCCGAGTAGACCCATGGGATTGGCCGATATGCGCGCTTCCGAATTCGACTATGCGACAAGCGACGCGATCGGCCTTTCCGAAGCCATTCGGGCGGGGGTACTGAGCCCGGACGAAGCCGTCGGCGAGGCCTTCGCTGCGATCGACCGAGCCAATCCCCTGCTCAACGCCGTAATCCTGCGCATGGAGGACGAGGCGCGCGAGCAGCTAAGCCGCCTGCCGCAGGATGCACCGCTGCGCGGCGTCCCGACCCTGCTCAAGGACGACTGCCCGTCCTATGCCGGCGCGCCGATGTCGTTCGGCTGCCGGGCGGCGGTCGGCAATTTCTCCGGCACCGACCACGAGATCGTCAGCCGTTATCGCGCGGCCGGGCTTGTCGTGGTCGGCAAGACCAACCTGCCGGAATTTTCCTGCAACGTCGCGACCGAGGCTTCCCTGCACGGACCGGCGCTTAACCCGTGGAACACGGAGCGGAGCATCGGCGGCTCGTCGGGCGGGGCGGCCGCCGCCGTCGCCGCCGGCATGGTGCCCACGGCCTATGCCAATGACGGCGCCGGCTCGATCCGGATACCGGCCTCCTGCGCCGGCCTGTTCGGCTTCCGGCCGTCGCGCGGCCGCGTGCCGTGCGGGCCGGTTTCGACGGAGAACTGGGGCGGCCTCGTCAGTCACCATGCGCTGACCCGCAGCGTGCGTGACTCGGCGCTGCTCCTCGACCTCACCGACGCGCCGGAGCAGGGTGCGCTCTATGCCGCGCCCGCCAAGGAAGGCTCGTATCTGGCCGCTGCGGGAAGCGGGCCGCGGCGGCTTCGCATCGGGCTCGTCGCGCAATCGGGCCTGCAGACGCAGCCGGAACCGGAGATCGCGGAAGCGCTCGACGAGGCAGCGGAACGGCTGCGAGGGCTCGGGCACACGGTCATGCCGGCCACATTTGCCCACGATGCCGGCGCGCTGAAAGAGGCGCTGACGACGCTGATCGCGACCTACACCGCTATCGAGGTGGACGACGTCGCCGCCGCCTTCGGCAAGCCCGCCGACGACGACAATTTCGAGCCCGTCAATCTCGGGCTCGCCGCATTCGGCCGCGAGCTTGCCGCGATCGAGGTGTTGCGTGCCCGAAACACGGCAAACGCGACCGCGCGCGCCTTCGGCCGGCTGTTCGCCGAGGTCGACGTCATCATGTCGCCGGTGATGCCGACGCTGCCGTTGCCGCTCGGCACGCTGGACGTGCGCAGCGCCGACTGGCGCGGCTTCGTCGACCTTCTGATGGACGTCACCGCCTTCACCCATCCCGCCAATGCGGCAGGCATACCGGCGATGAGCGTTCCGATGGCGCATGGCGCGGACGGCCTGCCCATCGGCATCCAGTTCATAGGCCCGCTCGGCGGCGAGGCGGCGCTGTTCGCCCTTGCCGGCGAGATCGAACGCAACTGGCCATGGGCCGACCGCCGTCCTCCCATCCGCGCGTAAGACCGATGCTCTACACGAAGCCCTATTTCCAGCCGCACGACCCGGCCGAACTGTTCGATCTCGTCGACCGCGTCGTGCTCGGTACGCTGGTGACCGCCCACGACGAGGGCGTCGCCATCTCGCACCCGGTCTTCATGGCCGACCGCGCGCGCAACCGGCTCGTCTCGCATGTGGCACTCGCCAACGATCATGTGCGCTTCCTGCGGCAGGGCCTGCCCAGCGTCGCCATCCTGATGGACGGCGGCAGCTATATCTCGTCGTCCTGGTATCCGGCAGCACCCCAGCGAGACAGCGCACCGACCTGGAACTTCATGGTCGCGCATTTCCACGGCCGGCCCGAAATCATGTCGGAAGCCGCCACCGCGCGCCATCTCAGCCAGCTCGTCACGCATATGGAGCGCGGCCGGCCGGAGGCATGGTCGATGGGCGAGCTTGGGCCCGGCGGGCTGGAGCGGCGCCTGCCGCACATCGTCGGCTACGAATTGCCGATCGAGCGCAGCGAGGCGCGCTTCAAGCTCGGGCAGGACGAGCGCGCCCGCGACATGCTGGCCGCCGAAGGGCGGCTGCACGAAGCGGGCCATGACGATCTGGCCGACAGGATGGCGCGCTACCGCCCAAAGGAGAATGACTGATGCAGACTGCCGCGATCGAAACCCTTCTGCGGGAAAAGGGCATGTCCCTGCGCGCGCTCGGCCCCCTGATGGCCGACGAGACCGACCTGTCTGCGCCTGCAACGGATGTACGCATGCGGCTGGCGGAACTGACGAAAGAAACATCGCTTCAAGCGCGCGTGGAGCGCATGGACCCGGTGGTCGCGCGGGCGCTGCTGCGGCAGGGTGCGGGGCTCGAGCCGGTTC
>JAEWFU010000409.1 GCA_023388675.1 Pseudomonadota bacterium
CAGCGCAGTCGCCGTCTGCTGCTGGAGATGACCGACGAGCAATTGAAGGACATCGGCGTCTCGCGCGCCGATGCGACAAAGGAAGCCAGGCGCTCGATCCTGGATTAGCCGGAGCCGGGATTGTCTATGCGCAGGCGCTGTCGCCGCCAGCCCAGCGGCGGACGTCGCCGTTAATGCGCGTGCCTTCGGACTGGTCCAGAAGCGGACCAAAGGTGGTGACCGCGCCCGCGCTGCCTTCCGCCTGCACCACAAGCAGAGGCTTGCCGCCGAAATTGCCCTTGGGCACCAGCAGGAAGCGCGGCCTGCCGCTGAACGAGTTCAGCTCATTGGCGAAGCTGTAGCCGCGGAAGGCCGGGTCTCCGCTGGCGAACCAGCAGCGATGGGCGGCGATCGCCACCTGTTCCATGTTGCGCAGCGCGGCGCTTTTTCCGGTGCTCTGGGCGCCAGTAGCGCTGGGTTGCGACTGGCAACCGGCGGCCAGCGCCAGAACGGCGAGAACGGCGACGCCTGCCGGTAGCCTCACGCGGCGGCTCCCAGCACGCTTTCGAACAGCGCGCGGCCGTCGCTGCCGCCGTGGGCTGCCTCGATCAGGTTTTCGGGGTGCGGCATCAGGCCCAGCACGTTGCCGGTCGCGCTCACGATGCCGGCGATGTCATTGATCGAGCCGTTCGGGTTGGTGCCCTCGGCATAGCGGAACACGACCTGGCCTTCGCCCTCGATGCGCGCCAGCGTTTCCGGATCGGCGAAATAGTTGCCGTCGTGGTGCGCGACGGGGCAGCGGATCACCTGTCCCGGCGCGTAGCCGCTCGTGAAGGCGGTGTTGGCGTTTGCCACCTGAAGCTTCACTTCGCGGCAGACGAATTTGAGCGAGGCATTGCGCATCAAGGCACCGGGCAGCAGGCCGGCCTCGAGCAGGATCTGGAAGCCGTTGCAGACGCCCATCACCATCACGCCGCGCTTCGCCTGCTCGGCGACGGCGCGCATGACCGGCATGCGCGCGGCGATAGCGCCGCAGCGCAGGTAATCGCCAAAGGAGAAGCCGCCGGGAATGACGATCAGGTCGACATCCGGGATTTCGGTATCGGTCTGCCAGACGGTCCGGGGCGGTTTGCCGCCGATCTTGGTCAATGCCGCGATCATGTCGCGGTCGCGGTTGAGGCCGGGGAGAAGGACGACGGCGGATTTCACCTCAAGCGATCTCCACCTGATAGTTTTCGATCACCGTGTTGGCGAGCAGCTTCTCGCACATCGCCTTGAGGTCTGCTTCGGCTTTTGTGCGGTCGGCGCCCTGCAGTTCGAGATCGAAGACCTTACCCTGGCGCACCGAAGACACGCCGGAGAAATCGAGCGCGCCGAGCGCGCCCTCGATTGCCTTGCCCTGCGGGTCGAGGACGCCGTTCTTGAGGGTGACGGTCACTCGGGCCTTGATCATATCTGCACGTTTCCCGGCGGTTAGTGGACGCTGCCCTTGTCGGGCTTGGACGAGACGAGAACCGGCCCGGTGGGACGCGGCGGCTCGTTCTCGTTCATGATGCCGAGGCGGCGAGCCACCTCCTGATAGGCTTCGACGAGGCCGCCCATGTCGCGGCGGAAACGGTCCTTGTCGAGTTTGTCGTTGGTTGCGGTGTCCCAGAGACGGCACGAATCCGGCGAAATCTCGTCGGCCAGGATGATCCGCATCATGTCGCCTTCGTAGAGCCGACCGAACTCGACCTTGAAGTCGACGAGCTGGATGCCGACGCCGAGGAAAAGGCCGGACAGGAAGTCGTTGACGCGAATGGCGAGCGCCATGATGTCGTCGATTTCCTGCGGGCTTGCCCAACCGAAGGCCGTGATGTGCTCTTCGGAGACCATCGGGTCGTCGAGCGCGTCGGCCTTGTAATAGAATTCGATGATCGAGCGTGGCAGTACCGTGCCTTCCTCGATGCCCAGCCGCTTGGCGAGCGAGCCGGCGGCGATGTTGCGCACCACCACTTCGAGCGGGACGATCTCGACTTCCTTGATGAGCTGCTCGCGCATGTTGAGCCGCTTGATGAAGTGGGTCGGGATGCCGATGCGGTTGAGGTGGGTGAAGATGTGCTCGGAAATGCGGTTGTTGAGCACGCCCTTGCCGTCGACAACTTCGTGTTTCTTCTTGTTGAAGGCGGTGGCATCGTCCTTGAAGAACTGGATCAGGGTGCCAGGCTCGGGTCCTTCATAGAGGATCTTTGCCTTGCCTTCGTAAATGCGTCGGCGACGGTTCATGGCGATCTCTGTCTTGCGAGCCGTGCGGGGCAGGGCTCCTGTTGCGAGGCCCACATGGCGCGGGCTTGCGGAATATAGCGGCTCTCTACCGCAATCGCGCAGTTTGCTCAATCGGGCATTTCCCGGCCTGCCGACCTATCCAATGCCAAATGCCGCAGGCCTCCGGCGTCGGCGGCGTATTGACCGCGACACGGGCTTTTGATTTGTGGAGCCCAGACCCATATGGGTATCAGGGATTCGAGCCGGAGGATTTGATCATGGCCAGCATGGATGAGCGCAAGAACGCTTTCGAGAACAAATTTGCCCATGACGAGGAACTGAAGTTCAAGGCCATGGCCCGGCGCAACAAGATGCTGGGCCTTTGGGCGGCAGAGAAACTTGGCAAGTCCGGCGACGACGCCGAAGCCTATGCGAGGGAAGTGGTGAACTCCGACTTCGAGGAAGCCGGCGATCACGACGTTTTCCGCAAGGTGCGCAAGGATTTCGACGATGCGGGTGTCGACCAGTCCGACCACCAGATTCGCCGCACCATGGACGAACTGCTCGACCAGGCGATCGAACAGGTCCGCAAATCCTGAACCGCGATCGTGATGATTGAAGAACCGCCCGCTTGCCGGGCGGTTTTTCTTTGCCCGGACGTCGGCGATCTGGTTCAATCGGCGCACACATCACGGGGATTTCACATTCATGTCGCTCGCATCGCGCCTGGCAGCAGGCGAAACCATATTCACCGCCTGGTCCGGCGTCCCCGACGCCTTCACCGTGGAGGCGCTGGCGGGCGTGCCGTTTGATGCGGTGACGCTCGACATGCAGCATGGCGGGCACCACGAGGACAGTGTGCTCCGTGGTCTGCTGCCGATAGCGGCGGCAGGGAAGCCGGGTTTGGTACGTATCCCCGTGGGGCGATTCGACATGGCCAGCCGCGCGCTCGATTTCGGTGCGGAGGCGGTTATCGCGCCGATGGTCAATTCGCTCGAGGATGCGAGGTCGTTCGCCGCGGCGATGAAATATCCGCCTGTCGGTCAGCGTTCGTGGGGGCCGAACTATGCGATGTCGCGTCACAAGAAGGCCGATGCTGCCGGATGGCTGGCCAACGCCAACACCGAAACGCTTGCCTTCGCGATGATCGAAACCCGCGAGGCGCTTGCCATTCTGGATGATATCCTTGCGGTGCCGGGCATCGACGGGGTGCTTGTCGGACCGTCCGACTTCTCGATCGCCTGGAGCGGCGGTGCGACGATGAACCCGGGGCTGGACGACATGATGCAAGCGATCGGAGAGATCGGCCAGCGCACGCGTGCTGCCGGCAAGCACGCGGCCATCTACGTCGTCGACCCGACGCTTGTCGGCCGTTACGTCGAGATGGGTTACCGGCTGATCGCGATGGGCAACGAGGCGCGCTATATGGCGCTCGGCGCGAGCACGTTGATCGACGCCGCAAAGGCATCGATCAAATAGCGTTCAGAGCCTGGACATGAAATGCGCGAAAGTAAGCGAGCCTTCCGGCCACGGGCCGTGGCCTGATTCCGCGTTGAGGTGACCGGATTCGCCGGCGTCGATGAACAGCGAACCCCAGGCGGCCGCGATGTCTTCGGCAACCTCGAATTTGCAGAACGGGTCGTTGCGGCTGGCAACGGTGATCGACGGAAACGGCAGCGGATCGCGTGGGTAGGGGCCGAACGTCATCAGGTGCTTCGGTCGGATGGCCGGGTTGGCGACATCGGGCGGGGCAACGAAGAAAGCGCCGGCCACCGCCTTGCCGCTATCGGCAAGCGCATGAATTGCCGTCGGAATGCCGAGCGAGTGGGCGACGAGCACGACCGGCCGTTCCGCTTCGTCGATGGCGCGAGCGGTCGTTGCCACCCAATCGTCGCGTACCGGCTTGGACCATTCGGCCTGCTCGACGCGGCGGGCAGTCGACAGTTTCTGCTGCCAGCGCGATTGCCAGTGATCGGGGCCGGAATTGGTGTAGCCCGGTATGATAAGTATGTCTGCGTCCTTGACCTTCATGGGCGGCCATGTAGCGAGCCTGTCCGTCGGTTGCAACCGTCGTCGATGGGTGAACGGCGTGTCGCCGCAAGCATGCTTGCGCATTCGACGCCGGCACATGATCTTCATGGAAATGAACCGCGCCCCGAAGAGGATATGAACGGGTGAGGCTTACGAGACGCCAGATGACGGGCGGCATTGCCGCGCTTGCATTCGCAGGAACCGCGACGCCGGCCCGCACGGAGACAGTGATGGAAGATCTTCCCTTTGCGGCAACCACGCCGGTCAGCATCGGCAAGGTCGGGCTGATGGCGCGCGACGGCAAGCGCGTCTCCGACTACTATCAGGCGCTCCTCGGGCTGACGGAGCTTCGGCGCGCCGGCAACGTCGTGGTGCTCGGCGCCGGCGGCCGCGAACTGCTCGAAATCGAGGAATCCGCGGCGCTGCGGGAAGACGATCCACAATCGGCCGGTCTGTTCCACACCGCCTTTCTGCTGCCGGCGCGGGCGGACCTTGCGCGCTGGACGCGCTTTGCCATCGACAACCGCATCCCGGTCGACGGCGCTTCCGACCATTCGGTAAGCGAGGCGGTCTATCTCACCGATCCCGAAGGCAACGGCATCGAGATCTATGCCGACCGGCCGCGCGAGAGCTGGGTTTTCGACGGCCCTTCCGTGCGCATGGGAACCTATGCGCTGGACGTGCCGAACTTGCTCGACGAGCTGATCGTGGGCAATCCCGAATGGGCCGGCGCACCTGCCGGAACCGTCGTCGGCCACGTGCATCTGCGTGTCGGCGATGCGCAGGCCGCCGAACAGTGGTGGAGGGACGAGCAGGGCTTCGACACGATGCAGAGCCTTGGCGGACAGGCGGTGTTCCTGTCGTCGGGCGGCTATCATCACCATGTCGGGGCCAATTCCTGGCGGAGCAGGGGGGCGGGTCCGCGCGACGCCGACCGCACCGGCCTCGGCTTCGTGGAGCTCCTGTCGAAGGACGCGACGGCGGAAACCGTTTCGCGCGACCCCTGGGGGAACGAAATCAGGGTGCTCCCGGCCGGGTGATTCTGCCGGGGCGAGAGGAAATATATCGTGCGTCCTTCGAGGCTCGCTCCGCTCGCACCTCAGGATGAGGGAGGTGGATTGGTCGAACCCGCAACGTGGCTGGCTCGATGCACCTCAGCAGAACGCCCGCGAGCCCGCGAGCTTTCCGGTGGTGACGCACAACATCCCTCATCCTGAGGTGCGAGCG
>JAEWFU010000414.1 GCA_023388675.1 Pseudomonadota bacterium
CATCGACCGACTTCGGCACTGCGACCAGATCGCCGAAGCAGGAGGCGAGTTCCCGGTTGAGGATCGGGCTGTACCAGAAGAAGTCGCGCGAACGCTTCTTCACGATGGACGGCGTGTCGAACGTCTCTACATCGCCCAGCGCCGAAGCAAATGCGCTCCAGTCGATGTCGTTCTTGCCTGAAATGGACATATGTTTCCTCCGGCGTTCTTCTTCAGCGGGCGCGGTTTTTCCGGTCCTGCAGATCGCAGAACCGTTCGAATTCGGACAGGAACGCAGCGAAGTTGCGCGCGGCGGTCACAAGCAGTTCCTCGCCCAGTTCGGCAGTCGCCGCTGAGGCGTTGCCGCAGGCACCTGTCTCGCTGAGATCTTCGATGGTCCATGCAGGCCGCGCGCGGCCGGGCGTGAGTCCGATATGGCGGAACTCCTCCTGCCAGCCTTCGGCCGCATTGCCGAAATCGGCGGCATCCATGGCGACCAGATCCGGCTTCAGTGCCAGCATCGCGCTGGTCTCGACGAGGCCGGCGTGGATGCCGAACGATCGCTCCCGTGCATCGCCATGCCGGTCCGCCTCGTTGAAGTTGTACCAGTTGCAGGTCGCGACATGCAGGCCGTGCGCGATCTTGAGGTCGCGCGCGGCGATGTCCAGCACCGGCGCGTTGCCGCCATGAGCGTTGAGCAGCACCAGCCGGCGAAAACCGGTTCGTGCGAGGCTCGCTGCGATGTCCGTCAGAAGCCGCAGCATCGTTTCGGCGGACAGGCTTATCGTGCCGGGTATCGCGCCGTGCTCGTTGCTTTTGCCATAGGCAAAGCCGGGCATGGCCAGCACCGGCAGCTCCGTCGGCAGATGTTCCAGCGAGCGCTCCAGCACCGCTTCGGCAAGATCGCGATCGACCGAAACCGGCAGGTGCGGACCATGCTGCTCGATGGCGCCGACCGGCAACACAGCAATCGTGCGGCTTCGATCGATGGCTGAGAACTGCACGCGTGAAAGATCGGCCCAGCGGGCGAGAGGGCGCGTCATGACGGCATGCTCCCATTGGATGATGGCAAGGTGCGGCTGAGGCGCGGGAAGCGTCGCTGATCGATTCGATAGTGGGGGATATTCATGAGGCTTTTTCCGAACATCTCGCTTTTCCGCTGATCGCCACGCGACCGGTCGAATTGCGGCTCGTTCCGTAAAAGCCCTGTGCCATGGGGTACCGCAATGTCATCGAAGGCGGCGGCACTGTCAAGCGCCGGACACCCGTGCCCGCCACGGGAGAAACGGTTCCGCGACAGGCACTTCTGTCCTAGAGACTTGAGGAGCATCAACGCACCCGGCAAGGAGATTCGACATTGCCAAAATCCGTCAAAGCAGGCGACATAGCGGCCCCCTTCTCCAACTACAGCCACGGCATGCTGGTGCCGGCGCAAAGCGACCTGCTGTTCTGTTCCGGCCAGCTCGGCAACGCGCCGGACGGCAGCGTTCCGGAAGGTTGCGCCGCGCAGGCGGAACAGTGCTTTGCCAACGCCGAAGCGATCCTCCGCGCCGCCGGCATGGAGCTTTCGGATGTCGTGCGCATCAACGCCTATGTCACCGCGCGCGAGCATATGGATCCCTATATGGAGGTCCGCAACCGGCTCTTTTCCGAACCCTACCCCGCATCCACCCTGGTCATCGTGTCCGGTTTCTCGCGGCCCGAATTCGTGGTCGAGGTCGAGGTGGTCGCGGCGCGCCAGCCTTGACGCCGCCTACTGGTACGACGCGCCGGGAATGAACGGATATTTCTCGATCACCTTCTCGTCGATCTCGACCCCGAGCCCCGGCGCATCCGGCGCGAGAATGGTCCCGTCGACGATTTCGAACGGGGCACCGAGCTCGTCGCGGAACGCGTTGATGGCGGAGACGTCGGCTTCGTAGATGAAAGCGTTCGGCGCGACCGAAAGCACATGGGTCGATGCCGCGGTGCTCAGGACCGAAGCGCTCGTATGCGGCGCGAACTGGAGGTGCCAGGCCCCTGCGAGAGCGGCGATTTTCAGGATCTCGGTGATGCCGCCCGTCTTGCAGCAATCCGCCTGCACGAACTGGATGATCTCCTCGCTGATGAGCGTCCGTAGTTCGTGCCGCGTGAAGTGGTTTTCGCCGGCCGCCAGCGGCGTGGCCGTCAGGTCGCGCAGACGCCTGTAGCCCGGCAGGTTGTCCGGCGTGAACGGTTCCTCCAGCCAGGCAAGGCGACCCGCCTCGCAGACTTCCGCGATACGGGCGACGTCGGCGGTGCGGTAGCGGGTGCCGGCATCGGCGGCAAGCGTGATCTCTGGCCCGAATGCCGCTCTCACCGCGCTCACGCGTTCCCGGTCCTTCTCCAGCGTGTCGCCGACGCGCAGCTTCATGAAGTCGTAGCCGCGCTCGATAAAGCCTTCGATCTCGCGCTTGATATCGTAGACCGGCTGGAAGCCGAGGCTGATGCCACCGGCATAGGCGCGGATCGGCCGCCTTTTGCCGCCGAGCAGACGATAGACCGGCTGGCCAAGGTTCTTGCCCTTGATATCCCACAGCGCCAGGTCGACGCCGCTCAGCCCGATCACCGCTGCGGCCCCCGGTCCGTGGGTCGCGATGTAGTGGCGATAGGCCTTGTCCCAGATCGCTTCCGTCTCGTGCGCATCCATGCCGATAAGCGAGGGACCGAGCGCATCGTTGATGAACGCAGCGATCGTGCTCGGCGTCTGCGCGTGGTGCGCCTCGCCATAGCCGACGATGCCGCACGCGGTCTCGATCCGCACCAGCACCATGTCGCGCTTGGCGGACCGTCCGACCGCGAAGACCGCGCCGCCGGGTGTCGGGCAGGACAATGCGAAGGCCTGGATACGCTTGATCTTGGTCATGTGCCTTATCCCTTCACCGCGCCGCCGCCGACACCGGAGACCAGATGCTTCTGGAGGAAGAAGAAAACCAGCAGGATCGGCGCCGAGGTGATGACGCCGCCGGCCATCAGCATGCCCCAGTCTGTGGTGTACTGGCCGATCAGGCCTGAGAGGCCGAGCGGCAGCGTGCGGTTCTTGTCCGAGAGGATGAAGGTGCTGGCGTAGAGGAATTCGTTCCAGGTGTGGATCATGACCCAGGTGGCCACTGCGACGATGCCCGGACGGGCCATCGGCAGGATGACGCGCCAGAACGCCTGCCAGCGCGTGCAGCCGTCGAGCCTTGCAGCATCCTCGAGCGAGTGCGGAACCTGCGAGAAGAACCCGCGCATGAGCCACACGCAGAGCGGCAGCATATAGCTGAGAT
>JAEWFU010000468.1 GCA_023388675.1 Pseudomonadota bacterium
ATGTGAAGTCGCGCAGCCGCACGGAGACCGTGTCTTCGCTTGCGCGGGGTGTGCCGACAAGATCGCCGGCGGTCACCAGGCGGGTGAGAAATTTGCCGCCCAGCGCGTGAACGATGCCGACCCGGCCATCTTCGAGGCCGATGATCGCAGCGCACCGGTCCCTGGTGAGCCAGACGGAAGCGGGCGCGAGATCGGGGAAATCCTCGGCGAAACGCCGTCGCGCCGCTTCCACGCCATCGAGTTCGGCGCGAACGCTGCCGCCGGTCATGTGCACGGCGATGACGACGGCTGCAATGCCGGCAACGACGATGAAAACGAGGAGCGTGAGGCTCATCGCATACGTATCCTCCCGGAGCGCTGCTCCAGGCGGAATGCTAGCTTAGCCGGGAACATGGCGTCAAAGACGGAATGACCGTCTATCCCCAACCGCGCACGGCGCGGCGCAGAAGCGTCCAGTGGCGGCGCAGCGCCGAAATATCCGCCGGCTGCGTGGAGGCCTCGAAGCCGGGCGCGGCGACGCGGCCGAGATAGGCCGGCGCAAGCGCGGCCGGCAGAAAGGCGGGCCGCAGCGTGGATGGCATGCCCCTCGCCTCCGTCTCGAACCGCGCGGCGTGATCGCGGCCGAGAGCAATCATGGCGGCGATTGCGCGCCCGGTCCCCTCCCGGTCGTTGCCGGCGAGGAAATCGTCGCGGGTCGTGCCGGCAGCGGCCAGAATATCGGCAGGTATGTAGCACTGTCCGCGCGAGCGATGCAGCGGCAGCAGCCGCAGCAGTCCGGCGATGCCCTGCGCACAGCCGGCATGGCCGGCGGCCGACGCGAAAGCGGCAGCGGCTTCTGGCGCCAGTATCAGCCCGGCAAGCTGAATGAGAGCTGAGGCCGTGTCACCGCAATAGCCTTCGAGGTCAGTGCGGCTGGGCATCGGGTCGTCGTAAAGATCGAAGATGCGTGCTTCCAGATAGCGATCGAAGGCTTCGAGCGGCAGCCGGTGGCGGATGATGACGTCTGAAAGCGCCGAGGCCAGCGGATGACCAGCCGTTGCCTGCGCGCCCCCGGCGAGCGCATCGCGCCACCACTGGATGCGGATTTCGCCCGGTAGCGGCTCGTGGATGCGGTCGCGGATACCCGCTATCTCGACATTGAAGCCGTAGAGCACGGAAAGTGCGGCACGCTTGTCCGCCGGGGCGTAAAGCGTCGACAGATACCGGTCGGGGTCTACCTGCCGAAGCGCCCTCAGCCCCGCATCGGTGTCTTCGTCCGTCATCTCAATCGACGGCAATCAGCGCGGCAGCGACCAGCCGGTCTTCGGCGAGCAGCACGTTGTAGGTGCGTACGGCCGAGCCGGTCGACATCGGATCGACGAAGATGCCGGCCTCGCGCAGCCGTGCTCTCAGCGCGCCCGGCAGCGGTCGCATCTCAGTGCCGGTGCCGACGAGCAGAATGTCGACCTCCGCAGCCTGATCGACGACGGCCGCAAAGTCGTCCTCGCGAAGGGCTGCCGGATCGGCCGGCTCCCAGCCGTGGATGCCGGACGGCAGACACAGGATCGAACCGCGATGCGACATGTCGGCAAAGCGGAATCCACCATTGCCATAAGCGTCGATCGGCGCGCGCCCGGGAAAATGGGCGTCGCGGATAATGAGGCCGCTGTTCATGCCGCCCCGGCTCAGGCCTTGGTCGGCGTGGCGGTAGCGTCGGCCTTGGGCGCTTCCGCCTCCGAGCCGAAGGTGTCCGCGCGCAGCTTGAACAGGATCAGCATCGGTCCCGCCACGAACACCGACGAATAGGTGCCGATGACGATGCCGAAGATCATGGCCAGCGTGAACGACGAGATGACCTCACCACCGAAGAGGTAAAGTGCGATCAGCGCCAGCAGCGTCGTCACACCGGTCATGATCGTGCGCGACAACGTCTGGTTGACAGTCAGGTCGATCAGCTCGGAGATCGGCATCTTCTTGAATTTTCGCAGATTCTCGCGAATACGGTCGTACACGACCACCGTGTCGTTGATCGAATAGCCAACCACCGTCAGAACCGCCGCGATACTGGTCAGGTTGAATTCCAGCCCCAGCACGACGTACAAGCCCACGACCATGATGACGTCGTGGATCGTGGTCACCACGGCGCCGATAGCGAACTGCCACTCGAACCGCAGCCAGATATAGACCAGCATCGCGATCAGCGAGATGATGACGGCGATCGTACCGGCGCGGGCCAGTTCCTGCGAGACGGTCGGACCAACGACTTCGATGCGACGGAAGTCGTAATCGTTCTGGAACTCGTCCTGGACGAGCTGGATTGCGGATTGTTCAGCCGTATCACCGCTGCCCTGTGCGCCGATGCGGATCAGAAGCTCGCGCGGTGTGCCGAACTGCTGCACCTGAATCTCACCGAGATTCATCGCTTCCAGGCGTCCGCGCACGTCTGCAACGTCGGCTGCTTCGCCTTTCGCCTGAACTTCGATCATCGAGCCGCCGCGGAAGTCGATGCCGTAGTTCATGCTGACGGTGAAGAAGAGCACGATAGCCAGAACCGAAAGTATGGTCGACGCGGCAAAGCTGAAGTTCCGCAGGAACATGAACTTGAACTTGGTCACCTCCGGAATGAAGGAGATCAGGCCCTTCGGCAGGTCCTTGGGCTTGCGGGTGCGAATCCAGAAGGCGATCAGCCAGCGCGTCACCACGAATGCCGTGAAGACGGTTGTGATGATACCAATCCCGAGCGTGACGGCGAAGCCGCGTACCGGGCCGGTGCCTACATAGAACATGATGGCCGCTGCGATGAAGGTCGTCACATTGGCATCGACGATCGTGGAGATAGCCTGCCGGAAGCCGGCATCCAGCGATTGAATCAGGGAGCGTCCGCTCGCGCGTTCCTCGCGAACACGTTCGAAAATGATGATGTTCGAATCGACCGCCATGCCCATCGTGAGCACGATGCCGGCGATGCCGGGCATAGTGAGTGTCGCACCGAGCGCCGACAGGATGGCGATGATCATCACCATGTTCGAGATCAGCGCAATGTTGGCGATGATGCCGAGGGTGCTGTAGCCGAAGGTCATGAAGCCCAGCACCAGAACGGCGGCGATGATGGCGGCGATCTGGCCGGCCTCGATCGAGTCGGCGCCAAGGCTCGGCCCGACGGTGCGCTCCTCTATGATGTTCAGGTCGACCGGCAGCGCGCCCGCGCGCAGCAGCACCGCGAGGTCGTTCGCGGTCTGGACGGTGAAATTGCCGGAAATCTGGCCCGATCCGCCCAGGATCGGCTCGCGGATCTGCGGCGCCGAGATCACCTGGTCGTCGAGGATGATGGCGAACAGGCGGCCGACATTCTGCTGCGTGGCCTGCCCGAAGCGCGTCGCGCCCTGATTGTCGAAGCGGAACGACACGACCGGTTCGTTGGTGCGCTGGTCGAAGCTGGTCTGTGCATCGACCAGATTCTCGCCCGAAACGATCACCCGGCTCTCAATAATGTAGGGAATCGGCGGATCGTCGGTCGAATACATCACCCTTGTGCCGGCCGGAGGACGACCCTGAACGGCCTCCGCCGCCGGCATCGACTGGTCGACCATCTGGAAGGTGAGCTTGGCGGTCTGGCCGAGAATGTCCTTCAGACGCTGAGGATCGTCCAGGCCGGGCACCTGAACGAGAATGCGGTCGTTGCCCTGCTGCTGGATGATCGGTTCGGTCGTGCCAAGCTCGTTGACGCGCCGGTTGACCACCTCGACAGACTGCGAAAGCGCGGTCGACAACCGATAATTGATGCCCTCATCCGTGAGCGTGAAGCGCAGCAAACCCGGCTCCGGCTCCTCCAGCGCGAGTTCGGTCACGCTACCCGCGCCGAACAGGCCCGACGAAACCGGCTCTATCAGGCTGGCAACGGCCTGTCTGGCCGCGTCGACCTGCTCCGCATCGCGCACGCGCACCTGGACGCTGCGGCCGGCGCTGGATAGCCCCGTATAGCCGATACGCCCGTCACGCAGTGCGATGCGCACATCGTCTCGCGCGGTCTCCAGCCGGTCGGCGATCATGTCGTCGCGGTCGATCTGCAGCAGGATGTGCGAACCGCCCTGCAGGTCGAGGCCGAGCGTGAGCTGACGTTTCGGCAGCCAGTCGGGCATCGAGGCGAGCGTCGACTGCGGGATCACGTTGGGCGCGGCGGCAACGAATGCGGCGAGCACGGTCAGCCAGATCGCAATCGTCTTCCAGCGCGAGAAATAGAGCATCAGGTTACGTCCAGATCAGACGGAAAAAGAACCGCTTCCGTCCCGAATACGGTTATTTCTTGGCGTTCTGGTTGGCGACAGGCTCGCCTTTCACGCGCACGTCGGCGATGGTGGAGCGCAGCGCCGTCACCTTGTTGCCGCCGCCCAGATCGATCTCGAGCTCGTTGTCGTCGATCACCTTCGTCACCTTGCCGATAAGACCGCCGCCGGTGACCACCGTATCGCCGCGCCGTACAGCCGCCAGCATCTCGCCGCGCCGCTTCATCTGCTGGCGCTGAGGCCTGATGATGAGGAAATACATAATAACGAAGATGAGGACGAACGGCAAAATGCTGATGAAAACATCGGGGCCGCCGCCCATCG
>JAEWFU010000008.1 GCA_023388675.1 Pseudomonadota bacterium
CGAGCAGGATGAAGAAGCCCGGCGCCAGCACGGCGGCGATGATGAGGATCAGGTAGAGCACCGGGATCGACGACCAGATCTCGATCACGCGCTGGAAGATCAGGTCGGTCCAGCCGCCGAAATAGCCCTGCACAGCGCCGGCCGACACGCCGATGACGGCCGAGGCCAGCGTGAGCACGAGCCCGAACAGCACCGATATGCGGAAACCGTAGATGATGCGCGCCAGCACGTCGCGGGCCTGATCGTCAGTGCCGAGCCAGTTCCAGTTGCCGACCGTGCAGGCGGGATCTGCGGTGCCTTCGAAATAGCGGCCGCAGCGCGTCTCCGCGTCATAGAGCCATGAGGGTTTGGCCGGCGCGGATTCGGGGATGTCGTTGTTGACGGTGCGGTAGGAATAGCGGATCGGCGGCCAGATCAGCCAGCCATTGGCTTCTATCTCCTCGCTGATGATCGGATCGCGATAATCGGTGACGGCGAGGAAGCCGCCGAACTTCTCTTCGGGGTAGTCGACAAGGACGGGGAACAGGATCTCGCCCTTGTAGGAGGCGATGATCGGCTTGTCGTTGGCGATGAACTCGGCAAACAGCGAGAGCCCAAACAGGACCAGGAAAATCCAGAGCGACCAGTAGCCGCGCCGGTTGGCCTTGAAGTTCTGCCAGCGGCGCTGGTTCAGCGGCGACAGCCAGGGCCGCGCCGTGCGCTCGCGCACCTTCTCGACTTCGCCCTTGGCAATGATGTCTGACATCTAGACCTCCCGCCTTTCGAAATCGATCCGCGGATCGATCAGCGTGTAGGTGAGGTCGGAGAGGAGGCTGACGAACAGGCCGATCAGCGAGAAAATGTAGAGGGTGGCGAACACCACCGCATAGTCGCGGTCTAGCACGGAACGGAAGCCGAGCAGACCCAGCCCGTCGAGCGAGAAGATGTTCTCGATCAGCAGCGACCCAGTGAAGAAGGCGGAGATGAACGCGCCCGGAAAACCGGCGATGATGATGAGCATGGCGTTGCGGAAGACGTGGCCGTAGAGCACCTGCCGTTCGGACAGGCCCTTGGCCCGCGCCGTGACGACATATTGCTTGCGGATCTCGTCGAGGAACGAATTCTTGGTGAGCAGGGTCGTGGTGGCAAAGGCCGACAGCACCATTGCCGTCAGCGGCAATGCCAGATGCCAGAAATAGTCGAGGATGCGCTCGGGCCACGACAGGTCGCCCCAGTTCTCGGAGGTGAGCCCGCGCAGCGGGAACCAGTCGAAGAACGAGCCGCCGGCAAACAGCACCATCAGGAGGATGGCGAACAGAAAGCCGGGTATTGCATAGCCGACGATGACGATGCCGCTGGTCCAGATGTCGAAGGCGGTGCCGTCCTTGACCGCCTTGCGGATGCCGAGCGGTATCGAGATCGCATAGGAGATCAGCGTGATCCAGAGGCCCAGCGAGATCGACACCGGCATCTTCTCTATGATGAGGTCGATGACCGAGATGTCGCGGAAATAGCTCTCGCCGAAATCGAAGCGGGCATAGTTCCACAGCATGTTGAAGAAGCGTTCGAGCGGCGGCTTGTCGAAGCCGAACTGCTTTTCGAGCTGGGCGATGAAGGCGGGGTCCAGCCCCTGCGCGCCGCGATATTTGTAGTCGCCGCCGGCATCGAAGTTCTGCGAGACGTCCGCCCCGCCGCCGGAGAGGCGATCGGTGGCGCCGCCGCCGTCGCCGGTCATGCGCGCGATCACCTGTTCTACCGGCCCGCCGGGCGCGAACTGGATGACGATGAAGGTGATCGCCATGATGCCGAACAGCGTCGGGATCATCAGCAGCAGGCGGCGGAGGATATAGGCGCCCATCAGTTTCCTTCGGGTTTCGAGCTGGACACGTCTGTAACCGGCTTTGTCATCACATGGGAAGCTTGCGTCAGCCGGTCATGCCGGTGGCCTGGACCTTGTCCGGGCGCGTCCACCATGTGTCGAGCACGCCGGTGGCATATTTGGGGCTGACCGCGGGGCGGTCGTAATAGTCCCAGTATGCGAGCCAGCGCGCGGCCTTGTGCCACTGGAAGACCACGTAGTGCTCGGCGCGGATGATCCGGTCGAGCACGCGCGTGGCGATGGTGAATTCCTCCTGCGTCTTCGCCGCGATGATCTTCTCCAGTACGGCGTCGATGGCGGGATTGGCCATGCCGGCCATGTTGAACGAGCCCGGCGAATTGGCGCTGACCGAGCCGAACACCTGCCTGATGAAGCGCGACGGGAAGAGCGACATGGTGAATCGCGACACCACCATGTCGAAATCGAACTCGCGCAGCCGCAGCGAATATTGCGCGGCGTCCACGATGCGGTAGCTGGCGCGGATGCCGAGCTGGCCGAGATTGCGGATAAAGGCGTTGTGGTGCGGCTCAAACGAGTCCGAATTTCCGAGAAACTCGATCGTAAGCTGCTCGCCGGAAGGCAGCAGCAGGCGGCGGCCATCGAGCTTGCACCCGGCCTCGGTGAACATCGCCAGTGCAGCGCGCATCTGGTTGCGGTCGCGGCCGCTGCCGTCGGTGACGGGCGCGACATAGGGTTCCTCGAAGACCTCCGGCGGAAGCTCGTCGCGAAACGGCTCCAGCAGCGCAAGTTCCGCCTCGTTCGGCAGGCCCGACGCCTTGTTGTCCGACTTCTCGAAGAAGGAATTGGAGCGCTCGTAAAGGCCGTACATGATGTTGGCGTTCGTCCATTCGAAATCGAACAGCATGCCGATGGCCTGGCGGATGCGCCGGTCCGCGAACTTTTCCCGGCGGGTGTTGAAGAACCAGCCCTGGCCGCCGGAGGGTGTTTCGTCGGGATAGTCCTCGATCTTGACCCTGCCGTCGTTGATCGCCGGGAAATTGTAGTCCGTCGCCCAGTTGCGGGAGGTGAATTCTTCCCTGAAGAGGATGTTGCCGCCCTTGAACGCCTCGAAGGAGGCGGTCCTGTCGCGATAATATTCGTAGCGGATGCGGTCGAAATTGTAGCGCCCGACCATGACCGGGCGCTTCACCGCCCAATGGTCGGCGACCCGGTCGAACTCGATGAAACTGCCGAAATTGAAGCGGCCGACACGATAAGGCCCGGAACCTAGTGGCGCCTGCGAGAGCGTTGCCTGGAAATCGCGGCCTTCCCACCAGCTTTCGGAAAAGATCGGCGCGCCGGCGACGGTCAGCAGGACCGATATGCCGGCATCCGCCTTGAGCGTCACCGAGATCGTGCGCTCGTCCGGGGTTTCCATCGTCTCGACTTCGCGCAGCGTGCTGGCGATGTTTTCATGGCCGAGGTCGCGCAGCGTCGTCAGGGTGAAGAGGACGTCCGAGGCCTTGATCGGCGTGCCGTCGTGGAAGGCGGCGTCCGGATGCAGCGTGAAGCGCCATGTCAGCCTATCCTCGCTGACGACGACGGTCTCGGCCGCATAACCGTACATCGAGCTGGTCTCGTCGGACGAACTCGCCAGCAGCGACGCGTAGGTGAGGTCCATGCCGAATGCCGCGTTGCCACGAAGCACGTGCATGTTGAGCGTGTCGAACGTGTCGAAGTTCTGGTTGAAGATGCGCACCGGCGACTGGGTGACGATGCGCCCGCCACTGGGCGCATCCGGGTTCACATAGTCGAAATGCGCGAAGTCGGGTCCGTATTTCAGGTCGCCGAAGACGGATATGCCGTGAAGCGGTGTGCCCGTCGGCAACTGGGCGAAGGCGTCGCGAACCAGCAGGGGCGCCGCGAACGCCGCCCCGCCCAGCGCAAGGAACTCGCGCCGGGCAATCATTCCACCGGCCTTCATTGCGTCTCCTCGAAGCTGCGTTCGATCGCCTTTTCCTGGTCGGGACGAATCCACCAGGATTCGACGTCCACGCCGACATAGGAGGGCTGTTCTTCGGGGATGCCGAACTTGTTCCAGTAGGCGACCCACACCTCGGAGTTGTGGAACTGCGGAACGTAGTAATAGCCCCACAGGAGAACACGATCGAGGGCGTGGGTGGCGGCGATCAGCTCCTCGCGATCCTTGGCGAAGATGACGCGCTCGATCAGCTTGTCGACGGCCGGGTCCTTGATGCCGGCATAGTTGCGGGTGTCGGGAAGGTCGGCGGCCTCCGAACCCCAATATTCCCGCTGCTCGTTGCCGGGCGACTGCGACTGCATCATCAGGCCGGTGATGACGTCGAAGTCGTAATCGCGCACGCGGTTCACATACTGGCTGCTGTCGACGATGCGAAGGGAGGCATCGATGCCCAGCCGCCGCAGCGTGTTGATATAGGGGCCGGTCAGGCGCTCGCTGTCGGGGTTGAACGAAAGGAATTCGATGCGGAAAGGCTCGCCCTTCTCGTTGACCAGTTGCCTGCCCTGCTGGCGCCAGCCCGCCTCGGCCAGCAGTTGCGAAGCGCGGCGGAGATGGTCGCGCTGTGCCTCGCGGTTGTCATAGACCGGCAGCTTGAATTCCTCGGTGAAGACCTCCGGCGGCACCTCGTCGCGGACGGTTTCGAGGATTTCGAGCTCCAGCCCCTCGGGCAGGCCGCTGGACGCCAGTTCGCCACCTTCGAAGAAGCTGTCGGTGCGCGCATAGAGCCCGTGGAACTGGACCCGGTTGAGGCTCTCGAAATCGTAGGCGAGGGTCAGTGCCTCGCGCACCCGCCTGTCCTGGAATTGCGGACGCCGCGTGTTGAGCGCGAAGCCTTGCATCGGCTCGCCCGAGGTCGTTTCGTAGGTGCGCTTGACCACGTCGCCGCGCTCGAAGGCGGGGAAGTTGTATTCCGACGCCCAGCGCGACGCGCGGTTTTCGATACGGATATCGTGGAGACCACCCTTGGTGAACGCCTGCCAGGCGGCGTTTTCATCCTGGATGTAGGTGTATTTGCGTCGGTCGAAATTGTAGCGTCCGACATTCACCGGCAGGTCTTGCGCCCAGTAGTCCTCGACGCGTTTCCAGGTGATGTCGGAGCCGGGACGGAAGGTCTCTATCTTGTAGGGGCCGGAGCCGAGGGGCGGCTCCAGCGTCGGCTGGGTGAAGTCGCGCTTCTGGCCCTGCGCGTTCTCGCCCTCCCACCAGTGCTTCGGCAGGATGGGCAGGTCGCCCATGATGTGCGGCAGCTCGCGGTTTCCGGCCTGGTCGAACTTGAACTCGACCTCGTGGTCGGAGAGCGCAACGGCTTCGGTGACGTTGACGTAGTAGCGGTTGTGGACCTGGCTGTGCTGCTTGAGCATGTCGAAGGACCAGACGACGTCCTCCGCCGTTATCGGTTTCCCGTCGTGCCAGCGCGCATCGGGATCGATCCGGTAGGTGGCTGAGGAATAGTCATCCGGATATTTGAAGGCCTCGGCGATGAGCGCATGGCTGGTGCCGGGGTCGGCGATCGACTGCTGCATCAGCGTTTCCCACAGCAGGCCGCCGAAATAGTTGAGGCCGGCTGCCGCCGTGCCGCGCACGATGAACGGATTGAAGCTGTCGAAGGTGCCCGACGTCACCGTATTCAGCGTGCCGCCTTTAGGGGCATCGGGGTTGACGTGGTCGTAGCGTTCGAAGGCCTCGGTCTCGGCTGCTTCGCTGATCAGGGAGGAAGTGGTGCGCCATTCGGGTTCCTCCTGCGCCCCGGCCGCGCCGGTCAGCGCGGCTGTCGCGATCAACGAAAGAGCCAGAGTACGAAAGCGCTTCAATCCCATGCCATCCTCGTTCAACGTGTGGTTCGCGAATTCCTAAACTAGCCTTTGCGGCGCATATGAAAACCCTGCGCGGGCAAGTTTCCACGCGCCGCAGATTAACAAAAAAGCCGGGCGAAACCCGGCTTTTTCGTGATGCTGAGATTACATCTTCGTCATTGTTGTACGGGGCGCTCTTCTTCACCAGGCGTTTCCGTGCCGGCGTCTTCGCCAGCACCGGTCTCCGGCGAGGCGGCGGTGCCGTCGTCCTGCGTTTCGGGCTGGGGAGCCGCCTCGCCCTGTTCGGCCGGAGCGGCATCCGCGGGCGCTTCCTCAGCCGGTGCGGCTTCGCCTTCAGCCGGCGCTTCCTCGGCGGGGGCAGCCTGCTCGTCCGCGGGCGCAGCACCTTCCTCGGCGGGAGCGGCGGCGCCGTCGTCGCCTTCAGCGGGAGCTGCTTCGCCTTCGGCCGGCGCGGCTGCGCCATCCTCGCCATCGGCAGGCGCTGCCTCCTCGGCTGCGACTTCCGGCAGCGGAGCCGGATCGGCCGAGAGCGTGCGCAGATAGGCGATCAGGTTCGCTTCTTCTTCCGGGTTCTTGATGCCGGCGAAAGCCATGGCGGTGCCGGAGACGTAGGAGCGCGGCGCCTTGAGGAACTCGCTCAGGTGATCGTAGTCCCACACCACCGAGCCGCCTTCGGAAAAGTCGCGCATGCCGGCGGAGTAGCTGAAGCCTTCATGGCTGGCGATCGGCCTGTTAATGATGTCCCAGAGGTTGGGGCCGACCTTGTTGGCGCCGCCTTCCTCGGGCGTGTGACAGGCCTGGCACTTGCGGAAGGCCGCTTCGCCGGCGGCGGCGTCGGCCGTCTGCAGCAGTTCGGCGATCGACGGGCCAGCCTCGGCCGGTTCCGCGCCGCCCGCTTCCTGCTCCACCACCTCGATGGCGTAGCCGGGGGTTTCCGGTGCGTGGGTAGCGAAGATGGAATCGGACACAATGCTGACCGAAAAGACCACGAACGCCACCGCGAGAAACGCGCCGATCAGCTTGTTGAGTTCAAACGAATCCATCACTTATCCGAGGCTCCCTTGTCCGACCGCTCCGTCGGGCTTGCCCCCTTCTCGTGCGCAAGCCACATCCCCCGTGCGGTAGATGCCGGTGAAATCGCGCGGAAACTAGGTCTTTTGCTCGGTCCTTGCAACACATATAAGGGCACTTCCCAGTGAGACCTTTTGCCACTCGGGAATGCCCTCGCCATTCGCGCCGGAGACCCGTTTCCCTGCCATGTCCATCCTTGTCCTGATCCCCGCGCGCATGGCGGCGACCCGTCTGCCGGGCAAGCCGCTCGCGGACATTTGCGGCCGTCCGATGATCGCGCACGTCGCCGATCGTGCGGTGGAAAGCGGCGTGGGGCGCGTGGTGGTGGCCACCGATTCGGCGGAGATTCGCGATGCCGTCGCAGCCAGCGGGCACGAGGCGGTGATGACCGACAGCGGCCACCAGTCGGGCTCGGACCGCATCTTCGAGGCGCTGCGGACATTGGACCCCGACGGCAGGGTCGAGACCGTCGTCAACGTGCAGGGCGATCTCCCGACCGTCGAGCCGCGGATCGTGCGCGCTGCACTCGAGCCGCTTGCCGACGCCGCCGTCGACATCGCCACGCTGGGCGTCGAGATCGTCCATGACGAGGAGCGGGCCGATCCCAATGTGGTGAAGATCGTTGGCTCGCCTGTCGAGCCGGGGCGCCTGCGCGCTCTTTATTTCACGCGCGCGACCGCACCATGGGGCGAGGGGCCGCACTTCCATCACGTCGGTCTCTATGCCTATCGTCGCGCCGCACTCGCCCGCTTCGTCGCCCTGCCGCCCTCGACGCTGGAGAAGCGAGAGAAGCTGGAGCAGCTTCGGGCGCTGGAAGCCGGCATGCGCATCGACGCGCGCATCGTCGATGCCGTGCCGCTGGGCGTCGACACACCGCGCGACCTCGAACGCGCCCGCACGTTGATTTCACAAGGCCTGCCGAAATGATTGCAAAGACAAACAGGATTTCCTTCCAGGGCGAGCCGGGCGCGAACTCCGACACCGCCTGCCGCGACATGTATCCCGACATGGAGCCGATGCCGTGCCCGACCTTCGAGGATGCGTTCAACGCGGTGGAGAGCGGCAAGGCCGACCTCGCCATGATCCCGATCGAGAACACGCTGGCGGGGCGTGTCGCCGACATTCACTACCTGCTGCCTGAATCGCGGCTGCACATCGTCGCTGAGTATTTCCTGCCCATCCACTTCCAGCTCATGGTGCTGCCGGGCGTGAAGATGGAGGAGATCAAGTCGGTTCACAGCCATATCCACGCGCTCGGCCAGTGCCGCAAGGTGATTCGCCGCCATCGCTGGAAGCCGGTCGTGGCGGGCGATACGGCGGGAGCCGCGCGTCTGATGGCCGAGGAGGGCAACCGGAGCTGGGCAGCGCTCGCGCCGCGCCTGGCCTCGTCCCTCTACGGGCTCGACATCCTGGCCGAAAACGTCGAGGACGCCGACAACAACGTCACCCGCTTCGTCGTGCTGTCGAAGGAGAAGAGCTGGGCGCCGCGGGTCGATCCCGACCAGCTCATGATGACGACCTTCGTCTACCGTGTGCACAACATTCCCGCCGCGCTCTACAAGGCGATGGGGGGCTTTGCCACCAACGGCGTCAACATGACCAAGCTGGAGAGCTACCAACTCGGCGGCAAGTTCTTCTCCACGCAGTTCTACGCCGACATCGAGGGCCACCCGGACGACAAGAACGTCGCCCAGGCGCTGAAGGAACTGGCGTTCTTCTCCCGCGAGGT
>JAEWFU010000076.1 GCA_023388675.1 Pseudomonadota bacterium
TCAGTCCCCACCGCATCAATCGGTACTTGTTCAACAATGAGGCAAATACGATCTCGTTACGGCTTCTCGATCAGAACGGCGAGGAACTGGAGCTTGAGTTGTCCGTCGAAGACGCGGGTGAAATCGCGGCTACAGTCCCGTTTATGCTGAGCAAACCATTGCCGGCAAATTCGGAACGGCCGGCTTCCATCGGTCCTTCCGCTTGGCGGCCGCCGTGCCCGGCTTCACCGCTGATGTCTGCCGTGCGAGACATCCCGCTTGCACGCGGGAAGGCGCCTCGCTACCAATACCAATATCTCCACTGAAATATAGCGGAGGGATCAATGCGCCGACTGTTTCTAGCCCTTGCCACGGCAACATGCCTGACGTCCGCCGCTTACGCGGAGAGCGTCAACGTCGCCGTCGCCGCAAATTTCACGGACGCTGCCAACGAAATCGCGGCGGCGTTTGCAGAGGCCACCAACCATGAGGCGCTGTTATCGTTCGGATCGACCGGCCAGCTCTACACGCAAATAACCCAGAGTGCGCCTTTCCAGGTCTTCCTTTCCGCCGACGACAAGCGCCCTGCCTTGTCAGTTGAAGAAGGCTTCGGAGTCGAAGGTACGGTCTTCACCTATGCCATCGGCCAACTGGCGCTCTACTCGGCAGAAGCAGGCAAGGTAACGGGTCCGGAGACACTGGAAGGTGGTGACTTCCAGCAGATTGCCATCGCCAACCCCGAAACCGCCCCCTATGGAACGGCGGCCGTCGAGACCATGCAGTCGTTGGGTGTTTATGAGGCGTTGCAGCCGAAGATCGTGCAGGGACAGAACATCGGCCAGACTTTCCAGTTCGTCGAAACCGGCAATGCCGAAATCGGTTTCGTCGCGCTCGGACAGATTTCACAGTCCGAAGCGGGCTCGCGCTGGATTGTTCCGCAGGAGCGTTATGAGGCGATCAGGCAGGATGCCGTACTGCTCAAGACCGGTGAGGGTAATGCGGCTGCGGTCGCCTTCGTCGAATTCCTGAAAGGGGAAGCTGCGTCCGCCATCATCGAAAAATATGGCTACGCACTCGACCGCTGATCGTCCAGAATGACAGCCGCGCGCTGACCCTTTCCGGCGCGGCGCTTCATCTCGGGGGTCGGAAAGCTGTCTCAGGAACTGTGGTCGCCGATCAGGCTGACAATCGAACTCGCTTCCATCACGACCATCTTTCTTACGATCGTAGGTATGCCGATCGCGTGGTGGCTGGCCTGGACGACATCACGCTGGAAGGAAGTCGTCGCAACCGTCGTTGCGCTTCCGCTGGTCCTGCCACCCACGGTGCTGGGTTTCTACATCCTCGTGGCACTGGGGCCGCAAGGTCTTGGTGGCTGGCTGGGCTCACTGGTCGGAATGCGCACCTTCGCCTTCACCTTTCAGGGGCTGGTTGTCGGCTCGGTCATTTCCTCGCTGCCGTTCATGGTCCAGCCGCTGCGCAATTCCTTCGAGGCCATGGGCAGGCGGCCGCTGGAGGTTGCAGCGACCCTGCGCGCGTCGCCATGGGACCGCTTCTTGACCGTTGCTTTGCCTTTAGCCGTTCCCGGCCTGCTGACCGGAGCCGTGCTCGTCTTCGCGCATACGGTAGGTGAATTCGGCGTCATCCTGATGATCGGCGGCAACATTCCCGGCACCACCAGGGTTTTGTCGATCGCCATCTACGATTTCGTCGAAACCTTGCGCTGGCGCGAGGCGCACATCCTGTCGCTCGGTATGCTGGTGTTCTCCTTCTGCGTGATCCTCGTCGTGTCCCTGCTGGCGCGTCGCTCGGGCAGGAGAACCTTCTGATGGGCGATGCCATCGCAATCGCGCTCCAAGGCACACTGGGCACTTTCACGCTCGATGTAGACTTCAAGGTGCCCATGGGTGGGATCTCGGCGCTTTTCGGTCCGTCCGGCTGCGGCAAGACAACGATCCTGCGCTCCGTTGCCGGTCTCCACCGCATACCCGGACACATCGCCGTTGGTGACGAAACCTGGCAGGACAGGAGCCGTTTCGTGCCGACACATCGACGTGCACTCGGCTATGTGTTTCAGGAGGCGAGCCTGTTTGCGCACATGTCGGTGCGCCAGAATCTCACCTATGGCGAGAAACGGTCCAAAGGCGTCCTGAAACACATACGCTTTGACGAAGTGGTCGATCTTCTGGGCATCGGGCCACTGGTGGATCGTTCGCCCGAAAACCTGTCGGGTGGCGAGCGCCAACGCGTGTCGATCGGACGGGCGTTGCTCTCCCAACCGCGCCTGCTCCTGATGGACGAGCCCTTGTCCGCGCTCGACCGCATGGCGAAGGACGAGATCCTGCCCTATTTCGAGGCGCTGCACGCAAACCTGAAGATCCCGATCCTGCTCGTGACCCACGACATAGCCGAAGTCGAGCGGCTGGCGGACCATCTGGTCCTCCTGCGGCAGGGTCGAGTGGTCGCATCGGGGCCTTTGAACGAAGTCCTGGCAGCACCGGACTCGCCGCTTGCGGGACGCCGCGACTTCGCCGCCGTACTTCCAGCTCGCGTTCTACGTCATGACCCGGACGGCATCGCTGTACTTGATATCGCCGGTCGCGAGTTTCTGGTTCTGGCCAACGGTCTTGAACAGAACGACATGGTCCGCGTGCGCATAGCAGCGAGCGACGTTTCGATTGCAAGGTACCGGCACGACGCCAGCAGCATCCTCAACGCGATCCCGGCGCGCGTCATCGGCATCGACCCGATCGGTGAAGCGGAGGCGAGCGTTCGGCTTGATTTCGGCATAAGCGCGCAAGCGTCCATTCGCGCCCGCATCACGCGCAGGTCGCTTGCAGCGCTGGAATTGTCGCAGGGCCAGACGGTCATCGCGCAAATCAAGAGCGTCTCACTCGTCGCCAACAGATAGCAATATTTGCAGTGCTGTAGCACAATGCCGCTGGACGGATACGGCTTCAGCAAACGCTGCATATTATGGATGGCCGACGGGGTTCGGCGGGCAGTTCCGTGACATGCTCCAACCGAACAGGAAGGAAAGCAGCCATGAAAATTGTGACGAGCCTCAGCTTTCAGGGCCAGTGCCGCGAGGCGTTCGAGCACTACGCCAAGGTGCTGGGCGGAAAGATCACCGCGGCCATGCCCTATGCAGACGGACCGCCGGACATGCCGATCAGCGACGAGAAATACAAGACCTGGCTGATGCACTGCTGGCTTGAGATCGGCGATCAGGCACTGATGGGTGCCGACATGGATGTCGACTGGGCACCCAACATCGGCAAGCCAAAGAACGGGTTCGATGTCACGCTGCACACCGAGGACGGTGCGGAGGCAAAGCGGTGGTTCGACCAGTTGTCGGAGGGCGGCAAGGCCGTCATGCCATTTGGCGAAACCTTCCGGTCGCCCGGTTTCGGCTCGCTGGTCGACAAGTTCGGAGTCCCGTGGATGATCAACGTCATTCCGTCGCCCGACTGGAAACCCCAGCAGGGCTGAACGCGGAAGCGCAAGTTTTCGGAAGCCTCCGGCAGCACCGCTCAGTCGCACGAGCGGTGCTGCGTTACGTGTGTCGGTAACGCTCGCAGTGCGCCGCGTCACCGACCAGCCTCAGAGCTTGCCTTCGATCGCGTTATCTAGGAGCGACAGCGCGCCTTCTCTGGTCAGCGCAATCGGGTTGCCGCCTGCCGTAGGATCGACGATCGCCATGTCGGCAATCAGATTTTTGCGCGCCTGATCGGGTGCGAAGCCGTCGATGAACTCCGGCAGCGTATGGGGCACGCCAAGCTCTCCGCGCAGCTTGAGAATAGCGTCAGCAAACCCGTCGAAGCCACCTGCGAAGCCGCAATAGGCTGCCAGCCTTTCGATGCGGACCTCGATGGCGGAGCGGTTGAAAGCCAGCACGTAGGGCATAAAGACGGCGTTGGTCATGCCGTGGTGGGTGTCGTAGAGCGCGCCGATGGGGTGCGACAGCGAATGGATCGCACCCAGCCCCTTCTGGAAGGTGGTGGCGCCCATCGCGGCAGCCGACATCATGTGCGCCCGCGCCGTGAGGTCGGAGCCGTTCGCGAACGCCTTCGGCAGGTTCTCGAAGACGAGGCGCACGCCCTCGACCGCGATGCCGTCGGCCATCGGATGGTAGCCCGGCGCGCAATAGGCTTCCAGACAGTGGGCCAGTGCGTCCATGCCGGTGCCGGCGGTGATGAAGGGCGGCATGCCGGCCGTCAGCTCCGGATCGGCAATCACGATAGCCGGCATCATCTTGGGGTGGAAGATAACTTTCTTGGTGTGGCTCGCCTCATGGGTCAGAACGCCGGCGCGTCCTACCTCCGAACCGGTGCCGGCAGTGGTCGGCACGGCCACGATGGGCGCGATCCGCGAGGCATCCGCGCGGGTCCACCAGTCGCCGATGTCCTCGAAATCCCAGACGGGGCGGGACTGGTGCGCCTGGAAGGCGATCAGCTTGCCGAGGTCGAGTGCCGAGCCGCCGCCAAAGGCGATGACGCCGTCATGCCCGCCGGCCTTGAAGACCTCTACGCCAGCATAGAGGTTCGATTCGATCGGATTCGGCTTGACGTCGGAGAAGACGCCGTGGGCAACGCCGGCATCCGCGAGCAGCTTCAGCGTGGAGGCAACCACCGGCAGCTTCGCAAGGCCCGGATCGGTGACGAAGAGCGGGTTGGCGATGCCCACCTCCTTCAAGATTTCCGGCAGTTCGCCGATGCGGCCGGCACCGAAGCGGACGGTGGTGGGGTAGTTCCATTTGGAAATGAAGTTGGTCATTGGGAACATCTTTCACGGTGCAGGTTCGTCATCCCGGCCGACCGAGCGAAGCGAGGGAGAGTCGGGACCCATTGAGCAGCGCGGCCGGTTCGCGGTTTCATGCTGACGCGAGAACCGGGCCGCGCTCGACGATGCGCGGACCAATAGGTCCCGGATAACCTTCGCTTCGCTCCGGTTTCCGGGATGACGCGGTGGGGATTCATGGCCGTTCTAAATCGCTTCTCGCAAATGATAACTCTTCGGCCGCGTCAGGTTCTCGTAGCCGACGACCGACATCGCGCCGCCCTTGCCGGTTTCCTTGACGCCGGTCCAGACGAGGCCGGGATCGACATAGTCGCAGCGGTTCATAAACACCGTGCCGGTTTCGATGCGGTCTCCCAGACGCGCGGCGTGATCGGTGTCGGTGGTCCATAGCGATGCAGTCAGCCCATATGGGCTGTCGTTCATGAGCGCGATGGCTTCCTCGTCGTCGCGCACCTTCATGATGCCGACGATGGGGCCGAAGCTCTCCTCGCGCATAACGCTCATCTGATGGTTGACGCCGGTCAGTACTTCCGGGGCGATGTAGGGCGAGCCCTCGCGGTCGCCGTCGACCGTCATGCCTATATGCGCGGCCGCCCCCTTGCGCAAAGCTTCCGCCTTCTGCTCGCGGATGAAGTCTGCGAAGCGCGCCTGCGCCATGGGGCCCATGGTGGTGGTCTGGTCGAGCGGGTTGCCGACGACGTAATTCTTCGTTTCGGCGATGAAGCCCTCGACGAAATCGTCATAGACCTTCTCGTGCACATAAACGCGCTCGATGCCGCAACAGCACTGGCCCGAATTGTAGAAGGCTCCGTCGACGAGATTGGCGATCGCGTGGTCGAGCTTGACGTCGGGCAGAACGTAGGCCGGATCCTTGCCTCCAAGCTCCAGCCCCAGCGTCATGAAGGTGCCGGCCGCCGCCTTCTCGATCGCGCGGCCACCCGCGACCGACCCGGTGAAGTTGCAATGATCGACCTTGCCCGACCCGAGCAGCTTCTCGGTCTGGCCATGGCTGAGGACGATGTTCTGGAACAGACCCTTGGGCAGCCCGGCCTTCTCGAATGCCTGCTGAAAACGCTCGCCCACCAGTAGGGTCTGTGCCGCATGCTTCAGGATAACCGCATTGCCCGCCATGAGCGCCGGCACGATCGAGTTCACCGCGGTCAGATAAGGATAGTTCCACGGCGCGATCACGAACACGACGCCAAGCGGCTCGCGCTTGAGGTAGCGGCGGAAGCCGGGGCGCTCCTCCGGGACGAAAGGCGCCAGCGCCTTCTCCGCCAGCGCGACCATGTAGCGCGTGCGCTCTTCCACGCCACCCTTCTCGCCGCCGTAGCGCACAGGGCGCCCCATCTGCCAGGCAATTTCGGGCACGATGTCGTCGTTCATCGCGACGAGCGCCTCGAGGAAGGCGAGCAGGTATTTCGCCTTCTCGTCGATCGGTGTGCCGGCCCATGCGAGCTGCGCCGATCTGGCGCGCTCGACCGCAGCACCGATCCCGGCCTCGGTGGCAACCGGACGTTCCGCGTAGATCGAACCGTCGACAGGTGATTTGAGTTTTATGGTTTCCACTTGGACGTCTCCGGTGGCGTTTTCAATCTGGTGCGTCCTTCGAGGCTCGCTGCGCTCGCACCTCAGGATGAGGGATGTCGTGCATCGAGCCTACGATGCGGCAGGTTCGAGAACCAACCTCCCTCATCCTGAGGTGCGAGCGCAGCGAGCCTCGAAGGACGCACCAGATTGAAAACGCCCACCGGAGACGTCCAAGTGGAAACCATAAAACTCAAATCACCTGTTGA
>JAEWFU010000132.1 GCA_023388675.1 Pseudomonadota bacterium
CGACGATGCCGGCGACGAAATTGCGCGCCCTGACGACGGCAACCGCGGCAACCGCCAGGATCACCGCAATCGCAATTTCGGGAACAAAGCTGTCTGTGAACGAGGGTAGCTCGAGGCCGCCGCGCGCTACGAGTGTGACGCCGCCTGCCGCTGCGATCGTCAGCAGCGTGCGGCCGACATAAACGCGCATGCTGCCGGTCTGGATGAGATTGGTCTGCCATGCGGCGAGACGCTGCAACCCGTCCATCAATCGATCGTAGGTCCGGTCCGGCCCCCAGCGATCGATCGCGCCGAGGGCTGCAAGCCTGCCCCGCAACGCGTCCCACCGCCGGTATGTCACGACCCCCAATGCCAGCGTGAGGACGCTCAGTGCGAGCATCGGTGTAAAGCCGTGCCAAAGGGTGAGGTAGTAATCCAGCGGCGCACCTGCCGTAGCGCTGGCCGCGGGCACGATCAGACCGTCGCTGATCAGCCAGGGCATGGCGCCGAAGACGAGGCCGAGCCCGGCGAGCACGACCGGTCCCGCAAGCATTGCGAAGCCGGGATCGTGCGGTGCTTTCGGCGTCGACGTGAGATCGCCGTAGAAACAACGGATCGCTACGATAGCAGCAACGACCACCATCGAGACGTTGGCAAGCAGCGCGACGACGACGAGCAGCCACGATCCGGACAGTTCAAGCCCGGTTTCGTAAACGAGCTCCTTGGCGGCGAAGCCGATGAATGGCGGCAAGCCGGCCATCGACAGGGCGCCGAGCAATGCGACGCCCGCCGTGACCGGCATATGATGGCGAAGCCCGCCGAGCGCGGATGAGTCGCGCGTGCCGGTTTCATGGTCGATGATGCCGGCAACCATGAACAGGCATGCCTTGTAGAGGGCGTGCACGACCAGGAAAATCACGACGGCGACCGCCGCAAGCTCGCCGTCGATGCCAATCAGCATCACAAGCGTGCCGAGCGAGACGATGGTGGAATAGGCAAGAACGCGCTTCAGGTCGGTCTCGCGCATGGCCAGCACGGCCCCAGTGATCATCGTCACGGCGCCGAAGCCTGTCAGCAGCGCTATCCAGAGTTCGTGTGCGGAAAACACCGGATCGAGCCTGGCAAGCAGATAGACGCCCAGCTTCACCATGGTCGCCGAATGCAGATAGGCCGACACCGGCGTGGGCGCGACCATGGCGTTGGCAAGCCAGGCATGCAGCGGAGCCTGCGCCGACTTGGCGAACGCGCCAGCGGCAAAAAGAACGATGATGGCCGGCGCCGTCGGGTGCGCGGCGATCGCCCCGGCCTGACCGAGGATCGCGGTGATGGAGAACGTGCCGGCAACGGACCCCAGCATGATGACGCCCGCGAGCATCGCCAGGCCGCCGGCAACAGTGATGAGAAACCCCTGCTGCGCCGAGCGCCGGGTTTCGGCCCGCTCCGGCGCATAGCCGATGAGCAGGAACGAGGTCAGGCTCGTCAGTTCCCAGAACACGACCAGCAGCACCAGATTGTCGGCGAGCACCGCGCCGAGCATCGATGCCATGAAGAGAGTCAGCACGGTGTAGAAGCGGCCCAGCCTGGGCGCTCCTTTCAGATATGACGAGGCATAGAGGAAGACGGCCGTGCCGATGCCGCAGATGAGGAGGGCGAAGGTGAGCGAGAGACCATCGACCCTGAACGCGGCGTCGATTCCAAGCGCCGGAATCCAGCGATGGCTCTCAAGCAAGACCCCTCCGGCCGGAAGAATCGGGAGAAAGAGGCAGAACCCCGCAAACAGAAGCAGCGGAACGGCCGCGACTAACGGCCACGAGCGTGCGCCTGCCCATCCGACGAGCGGCGCGGAAAGAAACGAGAAGGTAACAAGTGCGAAAATGGTCATCATCAGGCGTTCCGTGTCGAAACCCCCAATGAAAAATCCGTGCCAGATGGCGTCGGCTTATGGTTTTTCCGCAAGAATCCCGGTTTTCCGCGGTTCCTCGCTCACGCCCGGGAAGCTGCAGCCCTGCGAGATGTTGCGGGATGTGAACCGCTTCAACGAATGATGTTCAGGAACGTGAACAACGAACGGCCGTCGGCAGGAAGCCTCAAAATCCAGCGTTCGGATACTGCGCCGGGATTTTGTCTCGGTCCATGTGCCGATGAATGCGGCCATCTCGTTGGAGCCGCAACGGGAGCCAGTAGGCGAGATCAGGGATCTTGGGAGATTGGGGTTCAGGCCAAATGTATCGGCCAGGGGGATGGTGGGCGATGACAGGCTCGAACTGCCGACATCTTCGGTGTAAACGAAGCGCTCTACCAACTGAGCTAATCGCCCTTCTCGGGGCGGACGTGTAAGCGTTCGCAGCGGGTTTCGCAAGCGAAAATAGGGCGCTTGACACCGTGCGTGGCGGGCTCGCGCGTGTCGGTCCACAGGTGCTCCAACCGCTTTTGAAGATTGTCGAAAAACGGGTGCCAGCGCGCTTGACACCAATGGGAGAAGCGCTTAATTCACGCCCACGACAAACGCCGCTGACGGCGAAAGTCGCTGCGCGGGTGTAGCTCAGTCGGTTAGAGTGCCGGCCTGTCACGCCGGAGGTCGCGGGTTCGAGCCCCGTCACTCGCGCCATTGTTTTCAATGTACGACCCGGAGACATGGGTAACAGAATGTACCTAAGACATGGGTGACAACCTCGTGCCGAACGGGTTGTCGATGGTCTGCAAGGTCCTCTGTTCCAGGTCGATATATCCGAGATCATAGTGCATGAAGGAGACGAGCCAAATGGCGTCGTCGACTTCGGTGATTCCGAGCCTCTGGCCGGCGAGTACCGTCGAGACGTTGATCTTCTTGCGATGCATGCAGATGCGGCCGCATGCGGTGACGAGGATGTCCCTGTCATGGAAGGGATAATCGAGCTCCGGCAGGCCTTGATAGGCTCTTGAAGAGGGGGAGTAGAGCTCGGCCGGCGTCCTCATGTCGAGCGCCTCGTGCGGCCTTTCCTCATTGAACTCGCTGACGAAGTCGTCGAACCTGGCCTGCTGTTGCAGGGCGTTCATGCCCGGCGGACGGGTTGTTTCGGCCTTGAGTGTGCGGTGCATGCGCTCGTGGCGGCCATTCTCATGCGGGTTGCCGGGCTTGATGCGCTCCAGCGCGATCGCCAGCCTGAGCCAGAAGACCGACAGCTTCGACAGGTTGTAGAGGCCGTTGGGACTGGCGAAGGGGAGGCCGTTATCGGAGCGGATCGCTTCGGGCAGGCCGCGTTCCTTGAAGAGCCGCACGAATGCCTCGATGACCGGAACCTCCTTCGTCGATTCAAGGGCTTCGCAGCATAGCAGATAGCGCGTGGCCTGGTCGGTGACCGTCAAAGGGTAACAGTATCGGCGGCTGCCGAGCTTGAACTCGCCCTTGAAGTCGGCGCACCACAGGTCGTTGGCCGCACGCGCCTGTGACAGCGGCGTACCCTCGGCCTTCCAGCGCCGCCTCTGACGAGCGCGCTTCACTAGGCCGTGGCGGTCCAGCACCGCATGCACCGTGCTCCTGGCCGGAATGCGTACGTCGCCGGCCTGCGCACCAGCAACTCGCGTATCTTCCTGGCTCCCCAGTGCGGCTTGTCGCGCTTGGCCGTCACGATCATCCGCTCCACCTGCTCGGGCAACTGGTTGGCGTAGCGCACCGGCCGCCGTGACCGATCCGTCAGCGCCTCCAGCCCGTCATCCCTGTAGCGGTTGAAGATCTTGTAGCCGGTCTTGCGCGAGATGCCGAACTCCCGGCACACATCGCTCATGCCTTCGCCGTCCAGAAGGCGGGCCACGAAACGTAGACGTTCCTCCATCACCGAACACTCTCTCCACGGCATCAACACCTCCCCAAAGCGGAAAAGTGTTACCCATCTGTCCGGTACGTTCGGTCACCTATGTCTCGCGTCGCTCACAAGAGATTTGTGATTTGTTTTCCGTTTGCCGGCACAAGTGTCGGCCGGCCGCGCTTCGGCTGTATTGCTGACTGAAGGCGAGCCCTGTGCCGATCGAGTTGCGACGTCAGCTCGACAGGCTGCCCGGCCTTCTTCGTAGCAGGTAGGTATCCATGATCCAGCCGTGCCGTTCGCGGGCTTCGGCACGGATTTTGGAGATTTTCGCCGCCACATCGGCCAGTCGCCCCGAAATGGCGATTTCGTCGGCGGAGCCGAGATAGGCACCCCACCATATATCGAAGCGATCCATTTCCAGCCCGCTGAACGAGAGGCCGCCGTCGAGCATCACCAGAACGCTTTCCGCGCATTCCGGAAAGCCGTCTTCCGCCAGCCGCCGTCCCGTGGTGATGTGCACCGTGCCCGCAACCTCGTTGAGCGGGATCGCATGGCTCGCGGCGAGCGCCTGGATGCTCGAAATGCCCGGAATCACCTCGATCCTGCCGGGCAGGTCGTCGCGCAGCCGCTCCAGAATGCGCAGCGTGCTATCGTAGAGCGAGGGATCGCCCCATACGAGAAATGCAGCCTTGCCCTCCATGTTCGTATGTTGCTCCAGCAATGCCCTGTACATATCCGCGATGGCGGCATGCCAGTCGTCGACGGCCTTTCGATAAGGCGCCCCGTTGTCGCGCGCCGGCAACTCGAACTCGACCAGCCGCGTATCCGGATTGGTCAGGTAGCGCCGGCAGATTTCGAGCCGCAGTTTCGCGAGGCCCGCCTTCTCCTCGCCCTTGCGCGGCACCAGCACGATGTCGGCACGATTGAGCGCGCCGATCGCCTGCATCGTCATATGCTCCGGATTGCCGGTGCCGATGCCGATGACGAGCAGGGTTCTCATACCGTCAGCCTTCCGAGACGCCGGCCTCGGCGAAGGTCGCCATGCCGGCATGGCAGGCAAGCGCACCGCGCAGCACGTTGACGGCGAGGCAGGCGCCCGAGGCTTCGCCGAGCCGCATGCCGAGGTCGAGCACCGGCGCGAGCCCGAGATTCGCGAGCAGCTTCGGGTGCTGGGCCTCGGCAGAAACATGGCCCGCCAGCGCGTGCGCCAGCCCGTTGTGGGTAAGCCGGGCGAGGGGGGCCGCCGCAGCGGTGGCGACGAAGCCGTCAAGCAGGACGGGAGTGCGGTTGAGCCGCGCTGCCAGTGTGGCGCCGAAGATCGCGGCCAGCTCGCGCCCGCCGACGCGCTGTAGCGCCTCCAGCGGGTCGGCAAGGGCTGCGCCATGCAGGCCGAGTGCGGCGTCGACCGTCTCCGCCTTGCGGGCGAGCCCGGCATCGTCGACGCCGGTGCCGCGTCCGACCCAGTCGCGGCCGGTGCCGCCGAAAAGGGCTGCTGCGAGTGCCGCCGCCGCGGTCGTGTTGCCGATCCCCATTTCGCCGACGCAGATCAGGCCGGCGTCGGCCGGCACGGCGGCCATGCCGGCGCGAACCGCTTCAAGGAACTCCGCCTCGCTCATGGCCGGCGCCCGGGTGAAGTCCGCCGTCGGCCTGTCGATGTCCAGCGGCGTGACCTTCAGCGATGCGCCTGCATGGCGGGCGAGCTGGTTGATCGCGGCGCCGCCGGCGGCGAAATTGCCCACCATCTGTGCCGTCACTTCCGCCGGGAAGGCCGAGACGCCGCGCGCCGTCATGCCGTGCGAACCGGCAAAGACGAGGACGGAGATCGGGTCGAGAACCGGCACCGCCTGTCCACGCCAGCGGGCCATGAAAATCGCCAGTTCCTCCAGTCGGCCGAGGCTGCCGGGCGGCTTGGTCAGCACGCCCTGCCTTTCCGCCGCAGCTTGCGCGGCCGCGTCGTCGCCGTCGGGCAGGGCCGCGGCTAGAGAACGAATGGCGTCGATGGTCTCGGGAAAATCCGTCATCTGGTCTCCGTCAGATAAGCATGGCTGCTGCGGCGGCCAGCACCGCGATCTCGCAAGCCTGTTGA
>JAEWFU010000159.1 GCA_023388675.1 Pseudomonadota bacterium
TCCTTGTGGTAGAAGGTGGCGAACCTGTCGAGCTTGTCGGCAGGCACGAAGAACCCGGTATCCTTCATGCCGAGCGGCTCGAAGATACGTTCGCGCAGTAGGTCGCCCAGCGGTTTTCCGGTCGCGCGCGACAGCAGGATGCCGGCGACATGCATGCCGGTATCGTAGAGCCAACCCTCGCCCGGCTGATGCGCGAGCGGCAGCTCGCCGAGCCGCTTCATGTACTCTTCCGGTGTCCCCTCGAAGAGGCCGGGCCCCGGCGCCACGCCGCGTTCTTCCATCGCGAACTGGATCGGATATGCGCTCGGCCAGACCATGATCGCGCCGAGCCCGAAGCGCAGCGTCAGCAGGTCCCGCAACGTGATCGGGCGGCTGGCGGGCACCGTATCGGACAGGTCGCCTTCAAGGCTGCGCAGCACCTGCCTGTTCGCAAGCTCTGGCAGCAACGCATCGACGGGATCGTCGAGCCGCAGAACGCCCTCTTCCACCAGCATCATCGCGGCCGCGGCCGTGACTGGCTTGGTGATCGATGCGATCCGGAAGATGGTATCGCGTCGCATCGGCGCGCCGTCGAGCGCCTGCCTGCCGCCGGTCAGGACATGCGTTTCACCTTGGCGATGGACCAGCGCCACGAAGCCCGGCAGGTCGCTGCGCGCGACATGGCCCATCAGCGTGGCTTGCATCCGCTCCAGCCGGTCCGCCGAAAGGTTACCGCCCGGCGTCGCTGCGGATGTTTTTGCAAACTTGCTTGTGGACACCCGCGCTGCGCCTGCGGGCCGTGCCGGCTCACCGGCAGCAAACGCAGGCGTGGACAAAAAGGCGCCGGCGGCGGCGGCCTTGAATACGTTGCGTCGATCGATGCCGTTCATGGTTCGGGCTCCGTATTTCCGGTTTACTCGGCGGCGCTGTGCACTGCGATTTCGTCGATCATCCGTGGCCAGTCCAGCGGATGAAGTTCGTGCCCGCCACCGTCGATCGCGACGAAGCGGGACAAAGGCGCTATCCGCGCGATCTCGCGCCCATGCTCGACGGGAAACAGCGGATCGGATGTTCCGTGCATCACGAGAAGCGGTACGCGCAGTCGTGCCAGACTGCCCGACCAGTCACGCGTGGTGCCGACCATGAAGTGGTTCGTCGTGCTGAGGAAGTTGCGTGCGCGGGCGGCATCCGCCTCGATGAATTGCCGTGCGGCGGCGGCATCGTAAGGGTGTCGCGTGCCGGCGATCATTCGCGTATCCTTGACGACATAGTCGATCACCTGAGTAAGGTCGGTCCAGTCCACCTTTTCGCCCTCGGCCCCGTGCGCCTCGTAGGCGTCGCTCATGCCAGGCAGGCGGGTCGTATCGACGCCCATCGGCGACGTGCTGATCAGCGTCAGCGTCCGGACGCGCTCCTGCCGGCTGAATGCCGCAAGCTGCGCGATCATCCCGCCCAGCGACATGCCGACGATATGGGCATCGTCGATCCCGTACGCATCGAGCACGGCGAACGCGTCGTCGGCCATGTCTTCCTTCGAATAGGATACATGTCCCGGCTCATAGACGGTGGAGAGGCCCGTATCGCGGTTGTCGTAGCGGATGACGAAACGACCGCGTGATGCGAGCGCCTGGCAGAAATCCTCAGGCCACCACAGCATGGAAGCCATGGCGCCCATGATCAGCAACACCGACGGGTCCGCGGGATCACCGAACGCTTCAGTCGCCAGTTCCACATCGCCATTGGCAATCATCTTCGTCATGGCCTTCGCCTCCTCCGTTGGGTCCCTGCCCGCATGTCCGATCGGCGGACCGGCAAGTGGAAGCAACGGCACAGCACCTTTGTCAGCCTGCCGGCGGGCCTCAATAATCTCCGGCGTAAAGCCGCTTCCAGCCGCTCGCTCCACCCTAAGCAGTTGCATATCGCAATCGGTTGTCTTATTTCATAACCGATGCAATATTGCAATCGGTTTTCTGGAGACAGGTATGAACGAACGGCATCGGTCGGGTTGCCCGATCAATCTCACGCTCGAAATCCTTGGCGACAAATGGAGCCTGCTGATCATTCGCGACATGATGTTCGGCAACCGCCGCCATTTCCGCGAATTGCTGCATGGCTCCGAGGAAGGCATTGCCTCGAACATTCTGGCTGATCGGCTCAAGCGCCTGCTGGCCCAAGGCGTGATCTCCAGGCGTGACGACCCCAGCCACAAGCAGAAGGCTATCTACAGCCTGACCGAGCGCGGCGTGGAACTGCTGCCGATCTTCGCGCATATCGGCGCCTGGGGACGGCGTTACCTGCCCGTCAGCGAGGAACTGAGCATTCGCGCCCAGCTTCTGGAGGAAGGCGGGCCGGTCATGTGGGAACGCTTCATGCAGGAACTGCGCGACGAACATATCGGCCGAACGCCGGGCGAGCAGCCGCCGGCCTCACAGACCGTGCGCGAGGAATTGCAGGCGGCCTATCAGGGCGTCATGGCCCGCAAGGCGAAGGAAGCACAGGAGGCGTGAGGCGCGCGCACTGGTGAGCCTGCGGCGGCAGCGCCCACCTCTCCGCGTCATCCCGGAAGCCGAAGCGCAGCGAAGGCTATCCGGGACCCATTGGCCGCGAGACCGTGTGGCGCGGCCCGGTTCACGACACAGAGCGTTAACGCCCCTCCACCATGCTCAGCACGGTCCCTTTCCAAGGCGAGCCGCCTGCCAGCCCGTCCTTTGGACCCCGTAAACGGTGGAGGCTCCCAACAGGGCGGGCGGGTGGTGAATCTGGTGCGAGGGCGAAGCCCGAGCTTCGGAGGACGCACCAAAGCCGCAACCCGGCCGCGCTGCTCAATGGGTCCCGGGTCGGTCCTCGCTCCCCTCGGTTGCCCGGGATGACGACGGAGAGGGGGAGCGCTGCCCGGCGTGGCGGCGGGTGAACCTCATCACCATGCCGGATGACGCCGTATGGTCGATGAGATCGCATGCGTCCGACAAAGCCGAACCTTGCACCTCGAACAAGAAAGGCCGGCAATCACGCGGGCAGGATAGCGCCCTCGAGCGTGGTGAGCTGGGCGAGGAACTGCTCGGCCTTGGTCCGGCTCTCGTCGTCCCTAGCGTCGGAAACGTCTTCCTTCGCCTCCTGGATGCGGCGGGCGAGATCGGCGCGATCAATGTCCTTCACTGCGACAGCCGATTCGGCCAGCAGCGTGCAGCCTTCCGGCAGGATGTCGGCGAAGCCGCCGAACACCACGTAGCGCTGCTCGCCGCCCGACACCGGATTGACGGTGACGACGCCGGGCTTGACGGTGGTCATCACCGGCGCGTGGTTGGCCATGACCGTCATCTCGCCTTCCGTCCCCGGAATCACGACCGACTCGACCTGCTCCGAGATCAGCAGCCGCTCGGGCGAGACCAGTTCGAATTTGTAGGGTTCAGCCATGACAAATCTAGTGAGTAGGGAATAGTGAGTAGGGAATGGCGAACTCGCGGCAATGCCGGTTCACGATTCCACTACTCTCCACTCACCAATCACTACTCCCTTTCCTTAAGCCGCTTCCGCAGCCAGCTTCTGTGCCTTCTCGACCGCTTCCTCGATGGAGCCGACCATGTAGAAGGCGGCTTCCGGCAGGTGGTCGTATTCGCCGGCAACCAGGCCCTTGAAGCCCTTGAT